>JACPTJ010000486.1 GCA_016192835.1 Betaproteobacteria bacterium | reverse complement strand
GCCGCCCATCCCTTTTACCGCCTTCGCTGCCAGCAGCTTGGACTCAATCCCGGAGACATTCAAAGCCTCGACGATCTGCAGAAACTCCCGTTGGTCCGCAAAGCTGATTACATGGCTAATCCGGAAGACTTCCGCCTTCGGACAGCCGATGTGCCCGGCCTCTCGTTCGAGGAGAAGACGTTTTGGAACGTCGCCTATACGACCGGCACAACCAGCGGCAAGCCATCCCCGTTCTTCAATACCACGCACGATCACTATCAAAATCTGCTGCAGTCGGACCGCTGCGCTGAAGCTGAGGGAATTGGGCGAGGAGACCTGATCGCAAACCTCATTCCGCTTTCAGCCGTGCCGACGGGGGGATTTCTTATCGTGGGCCGAACCGGAGACGCGCTCGGTGTCCCCGTAGTCAGCGCAATGACCGGGGCAAAGCACCCGGCATATCCTATTCGCCGTACGCTCGATGAGGCCATCGATTGCCTGGTGGCTGCGGATCCCACTGTGTTTTGGGGCATCCCGAGTTTCGTGCGGCATTTTTTTCGCAGGGCGCGGGAGCGCGGAGTGAAATTCAGCCGCGCGCGGATGGCGCTTGTTGCCGGTGAGCCCACGAGTGTGGCGCTGCGCAGTGAACTCATGGAACACCTGCGCGCATTTGGGGCGGAGGATCCGCAGGTCCGTGTGCGCTATTCCTTTACCGAGATGCAGGGTGGATTCGTCCAATGCTGTAATGAAGCGCCTGCGCAGAACGTGACACCGGACCTCTATTTTCTCGAAGTCGTGGATCCTGAAACCGGAAAACGGGTTCCAGAGGGTACCGAAGGCGCAATGGCACTGACCCACCTGCACCGGCGAGGGACGGTGTTTTTGCGTTACCTCGTCGGGGATCTGGTTGCATTACGGATGGGCGAATGCCCGCATTGTGGCAGATTGGGCGAGCAAATCGTCCGGTCACCGAGGCGAACCGGGTCTTTGCTGAAGGTAAAGGGGATGCTGATTAATCCCGAGCTCGTTTTGGAAGCGTTATCGGCCGACCGCGCAATCCGTGAGTATCAGCTGATTGTACGGAAGAGTGACCCCGCCGATCCGGATTCGATGGATAGCCTGGTTGTGCGCCTCGAAGCGGACGCGCAGGCACGCGATCGCCTTGCCGCCGAGATCCCGGCACTCGTGCAGCAAATCTGCATGGTACGGCCCGAACTGGAGTTTGCCGGTCCGGGAGAAATTCACGACCGGCTGAACAATCTAAAAACCCGTATGGTGATAGACGAGCGCAAGATTTTAAAATAGGCGGGCCAACCTGAGCGGGGCCAATAGCGATGTGGGGAGCGCCGCGGACTCTGCTACACCGGCGCGATACAATGGCAGGCGGTTACGTCGAAACGAATAAAGGAACGATCATGAACGAGCTCATCAAAATGGCGGTAGCGTTGGCGCTGGCAGCATGTGCCGCATTCGCCACCGCGCAAAACTATCCGGCCAAAGCCGTGCGCATCATTGTGCCCTTCCCGCCCGCGGGCGCTGCGGACCTGTTGTCACGCCTCGTTGGACAAAAGCTGACCGAAGCGTGGGGTCAGCAGATCGTGATCGACAATCGCGCGGGTGCGGGCGGAATCATAGGCGCGGAACTCGCGGCCAAAGCGGCGCCCGACGGCTATACGCTGTTGATGGCGCCCGTCACCACTTACGCGGTGGGCATGACTGCTTACGCCAAACTCAGTTGGCGCCTCGACACAGACTTGCTATCCGTCGCGATGGTCGCCAACGTGCCGCATATCCTCGTCGCTCATCCGTCGCTGCCGGTGAAGAACGTGAAACAGCTGATCGCGCTCGCCAAGGCGCGTCCGGGCGAGTTGAATTTTGCTTCCCAAGGCAACGGCACGCTGTCGCACGTAGAGCAGGAAATGCTGCAGCAACTGGGCGGCTTCAAGGTCAACCACATACCGTACAAAGGCAGCGCACCAGGGCTTGCCGATCTCATTCCGGGCAACGTGCAGTTATTTTTCGACAGCATCCCCTCGTCCGTGCCTTACGTGAAGAGCGGGCGCTTGAAAGGCATAGGCGTTGCGTCGACCAAACGCTCGCCGGCGCTGCCCGATCTGCCGGCGCTCAACGAATCGCTGAAAGGCTTCGAAGCCGACAACTGGTTCGGCTTCATGGCGCCCGCCGGAACGCCGCGCGATATCGTCGCGCGGTTCAACGCCGAAGTGCAAAAAAGCCTGAGTTCCCCGGAACTGAAGGAAAAGCTGCTCGCGCAGGGCGGTTACACTCACGGCGGCACGCCCGAGCAGATGGGCGAATTGATCCGCGCCGATCTTTCCAAGTGGGGCAAGGTCGTGCGCGCCGCCAACATCAAAATCGAATAACAGGACCGCTATGAGAGAAGACGCACGCGACGCCGCCCTGCGCGTCAACGAGGAGCGCCTGTGGCTGCGCCACGCCGAGATGGCAAAGATTGGCGCGATCCCCGGCAACGGCGTGAACCGCGCCGCGTTGTCCAGGGAAGACATCGCTGCACGCAAGCTTCTGTTGTCGTGGGCCGTGCAGCGCAGTTTCACCGTGAGCATTGACGCGATAGGCAACCTCTTCGTGCGGCGCGCCGGCAGCGAAGCAAATGCGGCGCCTGTCATGACCGGCAGCCACATGGACTCGCAGCCGCGCGGCGGACGCTTCGATGGCATCTACGGCGTGCTGGCGGGATTGGAAGCGCTCGAAGCGATGAATGAAGCCGGCGTGACCACGCGCCGCCCGATCGAAGTCGTCGCCTGGACCAACGAGGAAGGCGGACGTTTCGCGCCTTGCACGATGGGCTCCATGGTATTCACCGGCGCGCGGCCGTTGGCCGACGTGCTCGACGTCACCGACAACGAAGGCATAAAACTTCGCGATGCACTCGCCGAGACCCTGGCCGCCACACCGCTGGCGACGAAACGTGAATTCAATTCACCCGTAGCCGGTTACATTGAAGCGCATATCGAGCAAGGCCCGCTGCTGGAAAACGCGGGCAAAACCGTGGGTGTCGTCACCGGCATCCAGGGCCTGCGCTGGTTCAACATCGAAGTTTCCGGTAAGACGGATCACGCCGGCACGACACCGCTCGCGCTGCGCAAGGACGCGATGCGCGACGCCGTCGCCATCATCAACGCTCTGACCGAACTCACGGATGATCCCGCCGACGTCACGCGCTTTACGGTCGGCCGCATGCTGGTCACGCCCAACTCGCCCAACTCGGTGGCAAGCCACGTGTTGTTTTCCGTCGACGTGCGCCACCCCGATCCGCAGACCATCAAGCGTCTGGGCGAAGCGGTCGAACCGCTCGCGCGCAAGGCGGCGAAACATTGCGACGTCAAAGTCACTCCGACACTGCGCGACGATCCGTGCGTGTTCGATGCGGACGTCACGAACGCCGTCGAAGCGGCGGCGAAAGGCCTTGAACTGACGCACATGCGCTTGTCATCCGGTGCAAGCCATGACGCGATGTACATGGCGCGCGTGTGCCCGACCGGCATGATCTTCGTGCCGTGCGAAAAAGGCGTCTCGCACAACGAAGCGGAAAACGCCACCTCCGCTGACCTCGCCGCCGGCGCGCGCGTGCTCACCGCGGCGCTGGTAGAACTCGCCAACCGCTGATGCGGACGTTGGCATCGGTAGTGGCGGCACGGCTGCCGCGTTTGCAGACGGTGGGGTGATGACCTCAGGCAGATGGCCGTAACAGTTCGGGCGAATGCCATCTCACGGTCTGCTTGCCGTTCTTGAATGCCGCGATCGGTCGCGATATTTCGGCGATTGCCTGTTGGGGTGTCTGGGCATTGAGGATGACGACGTCGGCCGGGTTACCAGGCGCAAATCCGTAGTCCCTGAGATTGAGCACCCGTGCTGATCGCTCGGTCAGCATGTTGAAGCAATCCTTAAGCTGCGCCGGACGGTCGAGCTGGACAACATTCGCATAGAGATTCGCCATGCGGATGAGCGAGCAGTCGCCATAAGGCGTCGCGGGATTGAGTATGTTGTTGGACGACAACGAGCAATTCACGCCATGACCCATCAGCACGTTTGCGTTCGCGACGCCGCGCCGCACGCTGTGATCCTGATCGCGCCCCATCAGAAAAAGGTCGGTCGCCGGTAACACCGTGACTGCAATGCCAGCATCAGCCAGACGGCGTGCAAGCTTTGCAAGCTCGTCCGGCGGCAGTAGCGAAAGCTTGGCCATGTGGCCGACCACCACGCGTCCGCCGCGCTTGTATTTCTCGGTAAGATCGCGAACCTGGTGGATAAACATGCCATCGGGCGTGTGACCGACATCCAGATGCATGTCGATATCGACATCAAATTCACGCGCAAGCTCGAAGATGCGTTCGACCTGCGCGGCGCCGTTGGTGTCGTAGCGCGGCGCGCCGCCGATCACCTTGGCGCCACGTTTCAATCCTTCGATCAGCAGTTCGTCAGTTCCGGGATAGTTTGTGAGTCCTTCCTGCGGAAAAACGCATATCTCGATGTCAATCGCCCACTTGTAGTCGGCAATCAGCGACTGCACCCCTTCAAATCCGCGCATGCCGATGCCGGGGTCGACCTCGACTTGGGTGCGCATGCGCGTGGTTCCGTGCAGGACACACTCTTCGAGCGTGCGTGCCGCGCGCGTGCGCACGTCTTCGACGGACATGCTTTGCTTCAGCGGCGTGACGCCTACAACAGGACTCAGCGCGCGGTGATCCTGTGGAACGCAGCGGTCGATAATGCGCGATTTGTCGAGATGGATGTGGGTCTCGATCAGGCCGGGGCAGGCCAGGCAGCCCCTGGCGTCGTAAACCTCGGCAACCGCGTTCAGCCGGGGCGCTATCGCGGTGATGCGGCCGTTCTCAATGCCGATATCGACAAGTTGATTGTCGTGCGAACCATCGGCAAGCCGGGCATTGCGGATAATAATATCCATCAGTTTTACTCCTTTGAATCGCGATGCGCCCACCCCGCAATTGCCGCGGCGCCATGCGCTCATTCCGGCCGCGCGCCGGAGTCTTTGATGACCTTGGCCCATTTGACAACTTCCTGGCGCACCGCGGCGGCGAATTGAGCGGGCGACAGCGTGACGGGATCGGCGCCGAGCGCGGCGAGGCGCGCTCGCGCGTCGGGCGTGGCGAAGATTGCAACCAGCGTCCGATTGAGCTTGTCGATCACGGGTGGCGGCGTTCTTGCCGGCGCAAACACGCCGTACCAGGTGCTGACTTCGTAACCCGGTATGTCCTCGTTTACCGCCGGTACCTGCGGCAGCAGCGCCAGCCGCTTGTCGCTCGACACGCCGAGCGCTTTCAGCCTGCCTGATTTCACGTACGGCAGCGTCGAGGACACGCCGGTGAACATGATCTGCACCTGGCCGCCGACCAGATCGGTGAGCGCGGGACCGGCGCCCTTGTATGGCACGTGCACGATATCGATGCCAGTCATGCTCTTGAAAAGCTCGCTTGACAGGTGCGCGGTCGAGCCGCTGCCGGACGAAGCGAAGTTGATGGCGCCCGGCTTCGCTTTCGCCAGCGCGACGAGGTCCTTGCTCGAATTCGCCAGCACGGATGGGTGCGCGACCAGAATCATGGGACTCGACGCCACCATGCTGATCGGCGCCAGATCCTTGGCGGGATCGACCGGCAGCTTGAGATAGAGGCTCGGGTTGATCGCGTTGGTGCCGTTGGCGCCCATCAGCAGCGTGTAGCCGTCGGGCGCGCTCTTGGCGACGATCTCGACCGCGATGTTGCCGCCGCCGCCGGCGCGGTTGTCGACCACCACCTGCTGGCCCAGCGCATCCGACAGCTTCTGGCCAGTGATACGGCCGACGATGTCGACCGGCCCGCCCGGCGCATAGGGAATTACCAGCCGGATGGATTTGGCGGGATAAAGCTGGGCCTGCGCAGGTTGTAACGCGCAAACCGCAAGCGCCGCGAGTGCGCATGACGAGGCAGGAGTTTTCATTGCGGCCAGTCCCGGTTGTCGAGGAATTTATACCAGCGATACATGATCCGCTGCGGGATGCGGATCAGGTGGTGCAGCGGAAAACGCGTGAGCGGCGTGCAGGCCGGGGGAATCACGTTCGCGATCTGTTCACCGGTCAGCCGCCGGGCAAGCAGCTTGCCGGCATGCAGGCTTAACGCCACGCCACTGCCCTGGTAGCCCAGCGCGTAATGTAGCGAAGTATCGTCCACGGCGTGATGGATATGCGGCAGGAAGTCGCGCGTGAGGCATACCCAGCCGTGCCAGTCGTAGTCAACGGTCACGTTCTCGAGCCCTGGGTATTTGGACCGCAGCTCCGATAGCAGATAGTCGCGCTGCCGCGAATTGCGCCCGGGGCTGTCGGTGATCAAGCCGCGGCCGCCGAACATGATGCGGTCGTCCGGCAGGCGCCGCCAGTAGTAGAGCAGCCTGCGCGTATCGGTCAGCACATGCCGCGTGACGAAATTGGTGGCGCGGATTTCTGCTCGCGCGAGCGGGCGCGTGACGATGATTTGCGACAGCACCGGCAGCAAGGTCGCCCGCACCGCCGGGTGCAGCTGCTGCGGCGTGTAGCCGTTGGTGGCGATCACCACCGCTTTCGCGCGTAAAGTGCCGTGCGGCGTGGTCAGCACATGGACCGCGCCGTTTTTGCGCCACCCGGTGACCGGGCTTGCGGCATGCACCGTGGCGCCGGCGCTGCGCGCCATGCGCAGCACGCCGAGCGAAAGCTTGAGGGGATGCACGGCGAGCGCGTCGGGAATGCGCAGCGCGCCATGCGATTGCGTGCCGCCGACGTGATTGTCGCGAAGTTCCGCGGCATCGATGAATTCGGCCGGGTATTGGAATTCGCGCTGCAACACCTGCGCTTCCTGTTTCAGCGCCGCCGCCCGGCTCGGCCGGTGCGCGATTTTGAGATGTCCGGCTTCGCTTGCGTCGCAGGCTATGCCGCCGTCTTTGATCAGGGTGCGCACGGTGTTGAGCGACGCCATGGTTTCGCCGAACACGCGCTTCGCGAGGTCACGTCCCCATTGTTCCATCATCTGCGCCGCGGTCCAGCGGCCGAGTGCCATGCGCGCGAAGCCGCCATTGCGGCCGCTGCAGCCCCAGCCCGGCCGATTGGCTTCAAGCACCACGGGTTTGATGCCGTATAGACGCGCGAGGTGATAGGCGCACGACAACCCGGTGTAGCCACCGCCAATAATTGCGACTTCGGTCTCCAGCTGCGCCGGCGCCGGGCCGTCGTCGGGGGGAATCTCGCCGGCCGTCGCCGCCCAGTACGACGCCACGTGGTCGAGGCCGGTGCCGGGCGTGGCGGCGATCAATGGATCGTATGGCGCATTCATGAGTAACCGTCCTTCGCCGGCGTCCTGTGCCAATGCAGCGCTGTAGTGATTATAGGTCGTGGGCGCACTAGGGCAAGCGCGGGCCGCGATCCTAGAAAAGAGGGCGGCCTGGGTTTGACTCGATCATGGAGCAAATCGAGTGTGCTTCGTACTGCATGTAACGCGAATATTGAGCGACAGCTTTCCCGTTCCGCGAGCGGCGGCTACACGAGTTCGCGCCCCATGGCGTTGCCGACGTAGGCCGAGCCATTGCGCGTCGGGACCAGGTCGCAACGCACGTTGTGGACGCCTTCCCCGAGCACGACCTGAATATTGTCCATCCGCTTGTTCAGGACGACGACCTCGAGTAGCTGGCCGCTGCTGGTGACACGTACCTGGATTTTTTCGTCGTTCATGTGGCGATCAATTCCGTTAAGCACGACCGCGATAGGCCGGTGTATCAGTCTATTTGCCGGATGATGTAACCGCCTGACTTCTCGTCGCGCTCGAGCTTGAGCATGTGGCGTGCTTCGGCTTCTTCCAGCAATTTGTTGAAAGAGCGGAAGCCGTAATAGGCTTCGTTGAAACCGGGCTTGCGGCGTTTGAGCGCCTGTTTCACCATCGAGCCCCAGATTTTTTCCTCCTCCCCGCGCTCGGTTCCCAGCGCTTCTATGGTCTCGAGGATCAGATCGAGCGCTTCCTGCTTTTTGCCGTCGTCCGATGGTTTCGGCGCCTCCGCCACGGTGGCGCTCGCTTCGGGCTTGGCGGCGGCTTTCTTCGCGGGGGCGCGCTTGCGTGCCGGCTTCTCGCGCACCAGGTCGTCGTAGAAAATGAACTCGTCGCAGTTCGCGATCAGCAGGTCGGACGAGGAGTTCTTGACGCCGACGCCGATCACGACCTTGTTGTTCTCGCGCAGCTTGGAGACCAGCGGCGAGAAGTCCGAATCGCCGCTGATGATGACGAACGTGTCGACGTGCGATTTGGTATAACACAGGTCGAGTGCGTCGACCACCATGCGGATATCGGCCGAGTTCTTGCCCGACATGCGCACGTGCGGAATCTCGATCAGCTCGAACGCCGCCTCGTGCATCGCCGCTTTGAAGCCTTTGTAGCGCTCCCAGTCGCAATAGGCTTTCTTGACGACGATGCTGCCCTTGAGCAGCAGCCGTTCGAGCACCTTGTCGATGTCGAACTTCGCGTATTTGGCGTCGGCCACGCCGAGAGCAACGTTCTCGAAGTCGCAAAATAGTGCCATGTTGGTGATTTCGGCCGGTGCAGCCATGCATTACTCCTTACTGAGTATTTCGGAAATGGTTGACACGCCATTTCCGCTCGACGTTTCCCTCCCTCGCGGGAGAGGGGTTAGGGGTGAGGGGTCGGGCGCCAAGCATTTGCGTAAATGCCCGATGGTATCGCGTGAACGACACGGATTGCCGCCCGCGCAAGCCGCATTTTACGCGACTGGAAGGGTTTGCAGAAGGAAAAGGCGATGCAGCGCCTCATCGGAGCTTTTGCCAATGGCACTACGTTAAGCCACCGCGTGTGCCGAGCGCTTCTGGTATTCTCAAACCGTAGCTTTGACGGCCGGCCGCACGATCTGGCGATCGTCGATCGGCCAGTTCATGATCGCCGCCACCACTCCCATCGCGATCGTCAGCCACCACATCAGCTGGTACGAGCCGGTCGCGTCAAACAGGTATCCGCCGAAAGCGACACCGAGGAAGCTGCCGACCTGGTGAAACAGGAACGCGATGCCGGTGAGCGTCGACAGGTATCGGACGCCGAAGATGTGGGCGATCAGGCCGCCGGTGAGCGGCACGGTGCCGAGCCACAAAAACCCGATCACTGCGCCGAAAACATAAACCGACCACGGGCTGACCGGCAGCGCGATGAAGACAGCGATTGCCACGGCGCGCGTCAGGTACAGCGCGCTCAACAGGTATTTCTTGGTGTAATGCCCGCCGAGCCATCCCCAGAAATAACTGCCAAAGACGTTGAACAGCCCGATCAGCGCGAGCGCCATCATGCCGGTCTCCGGGGTCATTTTCTGATCGATCATATACGCCGGAAAATGCACCGAAATGAACATGAGCTGAAAACCGCATACGGTATACGCGGTGCACAGCAACCAGTAGCCCTTGTGCCTGGACGCCTCGCGCAGCGCCTCCGGAATCGATTGCTTGTGCAACCCGGCCGGCTCATACCGGCGCTTTTCGACCAGCGCTGCCGCCAGCGGCGCGATCAGCAGTACCGTCAATGCCAGCGTCAGCAGCGCATCG
>JACPTJ010000485.1 GCA_016192835.1 Betaproteobacteria bacterium | reverse complement strand
TTGACGAGCAGTGCGCCGCCTTCGCCGCTGAGCAGGTTCTTGGTTTCATGGAAGCTCACGCAGCCGAGTTGGCCGATGGTACCGAGATTGTGTTGCCGGTACGTGGCGAGCAGTGCCTGCGCCGCGTCTTCCACCACCAGCAGACCGTGACGCCGCGCGGTCGCCATGATCGCGTCCATTTCGCACGCCACTCCCGCATAGTGCACCACCGCGATCGCTTTGGTGCGCGGCGTGATCGCAGCCTCGATCAGCCGCTCGTCGATGTTGAGCGTGTCGGCGCGGATGTCGACAAACACCGGCACCGCGCCGCGCAGCACGAACGCGTTCGCTGTCGACACGAAAGTGTACGACGGCATGATGACTTCGTCACCGGGCGCAAGGTCGCACAGGATAGCTGCCATCTCGAGCGCGCCGGTGCACGAATGCGTGAGCAGCGCGCGCCGGCAGCCCAGCTGCCGCTCCAGCCAGTCATGGCAACGCTTGGTGTAATAGCCGTCGCCCGACAAATGCCCGCGCGCCAGCGCATCGGCGATGTTGGCGAGCTCAGTGCCGACCACAGAAGGCTTGTTGAAAGGAATTTTCATGTTTGTACACTAAAAAACAGCAATTATTGAGAACCGTAAAAACGGATGGCAAACTTTCCCCTCACCCTAACCCTCTCCCCGCGAGCGGGGCGAGGGAACACCCCCTCTCCCGCTTGGGCGGGAGAGGGTCGGGGTGAGGGTGGGGTATCCTCCAATGCAGTCACTCATGGGTAGCAGTCACGTTTTCGATCATCAATAACTGCCGATAAAAAGCCATTAGGAACTGAAAACCACCGGGCGGCTGCAGCTTGTTCTGGCGGTGGCTTTTAGTCGCGCCGGGCGACTAGCAGCAGGGAGCCGCCCACCGGGAACCTGACGCCGATTGCGATCAGCGCGCGTTCGAGCGTCAGCACCGCTTCGAGCAGGAAATTCGCCAACCGGCCGACGCGCAGCTCGGCGAGCACATCATAGTCCGCGCGCGGTGCGCGCCGCATGAAGCGCGAAGCCATCATCAACGGCAGCAGCAGCGAAACGAACGAAGTCGTCATCACGATCCGGAAGCCCGCTTGCAGCAACCTGGCGCGCAGCTCGCGCGCGCCGTAGCGCCGCACATGATGCGCATGCTCATCATATTGGCTCCACAAAAACCGGTGTTGCGGCACGGTTATCATCAGGCCGCCGCCGTGCCGCAGCGCACGGTGCGCCTGGGCGAGCACTCGCGCGTCGTCCTTGATGTGCTCCAGCACGTCAAAGAGCCCGATGATATCAAAGTGCCCGGCGTAGGGAATCGCGCGCGCATCCATCTGGAAAAACTCGGCGCGCGGCACGCGCTGCGCCGCATACGGCAGCCCGCTGCTCGAGATTTCGCTCGCATGCATGGCAAGCTGCGGCATCGCACCGGCAATGCCGGCGAGCACGAAGCCGGTGCCGCAGCCGATCTCCAGGAAAGCGTGTGCGGCCGGAAAATATTTTCGCAACGCCCAAGTCAGCAGCGCGTTGCGGGCGCGAAACCAGTAGTTGCGCGCCTCGAGCGCATACAGTTCACTGTAATAAGCGGCATCGTAGCCTTCGTTGCTCGCGGCAAACTCGGGCGCA
Organism: Betaproteobacteria bacterium; assembly: GCA_016192835.1. Taxonomy (GTDB): domain Bacteria; phylum Pseudomonadota; class Gammaproteobacteria; order Burkholderiales; family SG8-41; genus PALSA-1004. The sequence continues at coordinate 2,757 of JACPTJ010000485.1, read as the reverse complement.
AACGCGGGAAAGCCCGCAATCAGCTGCGGCTCATAGCCGCACGTGCTGCACAGCCAGCCATCCTCCCCGAGCGCGGCCTGGCAGCGCAGGCAGATTTTCAACCCTGGCTCCCGATGACGATGCCCAGCACCACCAGCGCGATGCCGGTGACCTTGAGCGGCGTGATCGGCTCGCTGAAAAACCATGCGCTGCACACCATGACCAGCACGAACGCCAGGCTCATGAACGGGTAGGCGTGGGAGAGCTCGAGCCGCGTCATCGCCGCCATCCATGACACCGATGCGAGCAGCCCGGCGGCAAGCGCGCTCAGCACCCACGGATTGACCAGCAGGCGCGCGAGAAACCACGCCTTTTCGCCCGGATCGGCAGGAAAAGGTCCCGCCGCCAGCACCTGCCACTTGATTGCGATCTGGCCGTACACCGTGAGCAGCACGGTGGCTATCACATAGACGTAACTCATGGCACCATCCGGTGATAAACGTCGACAGGCTTGCGGAAGCGAAATCCGAGCCCCGCGTATAGATTGAGCGCCGCGAGATTGGCCGCCGAGATCGAACTGCGGACTTCCGGCAACCCCTCCGCGAACAGGCGCGCGCAGACCATGCTCCAGAAATATCTGGCGAGCCCCCTGCCGCGGTAACGCTCGCTCATCGCGTGCAGCACCAGGCAGTCCCCGGAACGCGCGATGAAACCGGCCGGGTCGCCTTGGCAGAGCAATCCGTAAACCTTGCGCTCGCGGTGCAGCTCGCGCAGCCAATTGTCGTAACGCCGGTCGGCGCGACGGGAGTCCAGGTTGAAGTCGCGGTGAAAACGCCCGTGCGCAAAAGCGCCGTGACAGATCCCGAGCACGGTCTCGAGTGCCGGCGCGTCGTCGATGGCGAGCCCGTCGTGCTCGAGGCGCGCCAGCCGCAGCGGCGTGCACCACGGTTCGAGCAGCGTGTCGCAGTAATAAAACCCGTAGCGATGCAGCGCCTGTTTCGGGGTCAGCGGGTCGACTTTTACGCTGTAGTGCCCCCGCGTTTGCAGCGCCTGCTCGAGCAGCTCCGGACTGGAGTCGGCAAGTTCGAAACAATCAATCCCAAATGCCACCTGGTCCCACGGCGCCGGTCTAATCTTTTCCGGAAGGCTCATCGAGGGTGGAATTCAGGATGATGTAAAGCGGCCGTTTCTTGGTTTCGTCGAAAGCCTTGCCGAGATAGATGCCGATGATGCCGAGGATGCCGATGATTATACCGCCGATAAAATAAATCGAGACGATCAGGCTCGCCCAGCCGGTGACCGCCGAGCCGTAGAGTAGCGCGCGCGCCAGGATGTAAATGCCGTACAGGACCGCGCAGGCCGCCAGGATGAATCCGATGCGGATCGACAGCCTGAGCGGCTTGTCGGAGTACGCGACGACGGCGCCGGCTGCAAGCTTCCACAGCTTGCCAAACGTATAGGTCGAGTCGCCGGCATAGCGCTCCGCGTGCTGCACGTCGACATACGCGGTCGGGAATCCCATCCAGTTGGTCAGTGCGCCAAAGAACCGCAGTTGCTCGCGCATGCCGCGGAAATTCGCGACCACCTTGCGCGATATTACGCAGAAGTTGCCGCTCCGCCCGTCGTAATCGATGTCGGCAAGCCAGCTGAACAGCCGGTAGAAAAGCCACGAAGCCACGCGCTTGAGCGGCGGGTCGCTGCGCTTGCCGCGGCGCGCGAACACGACGTCAAAACCCTCCTGCGCTTTCGCATACAGGCGCGGTATTTCCTCGGGGCGGTCCTGCAGGTCGCAATCCATCACCACCACCCAGTCGCCGTCGCAATGGTCGAGGCCCGCGGTGATGCCGTAGTGCTGGCCGAAGTTGCGGCTGAACTGGATGCCTTTGATGCGGGAATCGCGGCGTGCGAGCTCCCTGATGAGCTGCCACGAGCGGTCGCCGCCGCAGTCCTCGACGAGGACGATCTCGAAATCCGGGCTGATCGGCTCGAGCACCGTTCGCAGCCGCCGATAGAGTTCCTCGAGGCAGGCCTCGGCCCGGTAAACCGGAATCACCACTGAAATATGCGCCATGACCGTTACGCCGATTCCTGCAGCTTGAACTGGATGTTATGGAGTTTGGCATAAATGCCATTTTTTTCGAGCAGTTCGCGATGGTTGCCGATTTCCGCGATACGCCCGTGGTCGAGCACCACGATACGCCCCGCCTTTTCGATCGTCGACAAGCGGTGCGCGATCACAAGGGTGGTGCGGCCCTGCATCAGCGCTTCGAGCGCCGCTTGCACGTGGCGCTCCGATTCCGAATCGAGGGCGGAGGTCGCCTCATCGAGGACCAGCACCGGCGCATTCTTGAGCAGCGCGCGCGCGATCGCCAGCCGCTGACGCTGTCCGCCTGACAGCTTCACGCCATTCTCGCCGACCAGCGTTTGCAGGCCCTGCGGCATGTGGCGGATGAATTCCATCGCGTGCGCGGCTTCCGCCGCAGCGACGATGTCCGCCTCGCGGGCATCGCGCATTGCACCGTAGGCGATATTGGCGGCGACGCTGTCGTTGAACAACACCACGTCCTGGCTCACCAGCGCGATGTTGGCGCGCAGGCTGGCGAGCGTCAGCGTCTCGAGATCGTGGCCGTCGAGCAGGATGCGGCCGCTCGTGGGGTGATAGAAGCGCGGCACGAGGTTGGCGAGCGTGCTCTTGCCGCTTCCCGACACGCCAACCAGGGCCACCGTCTCTCCCGGCTCGATGACAAGCGTGACCGCTTCGAGCGCGGGCCGGTTGGC
>JACPTJ010000535.1 GCA_016192835.1 Betaproteobacteria bacterium | reverse complement strand
TGGCCCCACGAATCGGCAAGTTTCTGCCCGATCACGCGCGCGAGCGTATCAATCGCGCTGCCGGCGGTGAACGGCGCGATGACCCGCACCGGCCGTGTGGGATAGTTTTGCGCCGACGCGCAGGCCGCCGCGAGCGACGCGCCGAGCATGAAACCGCAACGAATTGCCGATGTAGTACGATGCATGTGATCCTCCTCCACTGATCTATTGAGACTTACCTAACCGGGTGACAATCCCACCCTCACCCCCGCCCTCTCCCGCCCAAGCGGGAGAGGGGGATATCTCCCTCTCCCCCGAAAACGGGGGAGAGGGTTGGGGTGAGGGGGCGATCCGATTACGCTGCAGATGCGAGCTTGGGCGACGCCGTCTCCGGGCCCAGATAGTCGCGCAGCAGCTTCCCGTATCCAGCAACGCTGGCGTAACTCCGCATGATTCTGAGAGCCGCCCAGATGCTGACGCCATTGGTCGTCAGGACCGGCTTGCCGAGTTTTTGCTCGAGGCGCTCGACGGCATCCATCGCCCACCAGTTGCCGCATGCCAGCAGGAGCGCCTCCGCCTCCGGCCGATCGACCTGAAGGCCGAATTCATAAACCTGGTCCGGCTCGATGCGGCCAACGTCGTTGTTGCGCACGATCCCCATTGCGTCGTGATGCGGCACTTCGACGCCGTTTGCCTCCATGAAGCTCACCACGCTCTCGTTCATCGCCTTGGTCCACGGGGCCGCGATGGCGATGCGCCGGATGCCGAGCACAGCCAGCGCCTCGAGCAAAGCCGTCGACGCCGTGGTCGCGGGTTTTCCCGACGCATCTTCCATGCGTTTGATCAGTTCGCGGTCGTAGCCCTTGCCCTTGCGCGACGAAGGTGCCGTCGCCGCAAGCACGATAACGTCAACGTCGGCGTCAGCGAGCTTGCGGCTCTCCTTTGCGAGTTCCTCAACGATACTGAGCGTCGAGGCCGCGTCGATATTGTTCAGAGTCAGCCGGCTGGCGTGAAGTGAAACCGTTCGCGGCAGTACTTCCACGAACTCCGGTTCCTGCGTCGTATTGGACGATGGTGTCAACAACCCCATGCGATGAGTTCTTTTGATGTGCGGCATATTTCCTCCGGCAATCCAACGAAAACGATTTTAAGGCGTAATGGACGATCCCGGGCTACCGGAATGCTCCGCAAAGTATAACAAATCGTGGCGGTGATCTTGCGCTTCGATGAGGGCACCCAGTACAATCTCAGAGCACGTCCTCAACCCGTTGAAGTTCCGGGACATTGGCGATCCGACATGGCAGCGCTCGCAATCGCATACGAAACCATTTTGGCCGGATACGGGACCTGGTACCTCGAGGACCTCGTCGGCAAGCGATGATCCACCGGCACGCAGCGGAAGGAACGTGGCCCGATCGGTCGTTGATCGAGGTTTTTGACGAAGTCGCCGGCCGGACACCGGACAAGATCGCCATCGCCGGGCCGGACGGCGGGCGTATGACATACGCCGAGGTTGCCCGGAAGGTAGAATGCATTGCGGGAAACCTGGCCGCCGCCGGTGTGCAAGCGCGGGATGTCATTTCATTGCAACTGCCCAACTGGCCCGAATTCGTTCTCGTGCATCTGGCGGCAACGCGGCTTGGAGCCGTTACCAATCCGCTTTTGCCGAATTACCGTTCGAAGGAGCTTTCATACATCCTGAAATTTGCATCGAGCAAAGTCGCCGTCATCCCGGCGGTCTTTCGTGGATTTGATTATCCCGCGATGTACGCCGAGTTGAAAAAAGAGCTTCCCGATCTCAGGCAAATCTACGTGATCGGATCAGACGGGCCGGACGGGATGACGCCTTTTGCCAAGTTGCTTGAAAAGCCGAAAGCTCATATTCGGCCCGCACCCCCGGGCCCGACCGACTATAACGAGATGACGCTCCTTGCCTTCACCTCGGGAACGGAATCGACGCCGAAGGGCGTGATGCACAGCCATAACACACTGATGTATGGCACGGCCACGATGGCGCGATTGCTCGGGCTGAGCTCCGAGGATGTGGTCTGGACGGCCTCCCCGCTGGGTCATGGCACTGCTTTCGAATGGGGGATGCGCCAAGCGCTCGTCATTGGCGGAACGCTCGCGCTGCAGGATATCTGGAACGTCGAGAACGCGTTGAAAATCATCGCGCGTGAGCGGTGCACCTTCACTTTGGCCGCGACACCGTTCGCGGCCATGCTCCTCGAGTCTCCCACGGTCGATCACCATGACCTGTCGAGCTTTCGGATTTTCGCGTGCGCCGGGGCGCCCATTCCACAGAAGCTCGGAGAAACTTTCCGGCAACGCATCGGCTGCACTCTGATTGGAATGTGGGGCATGACGGAATGTTTCGTGGGCAGTGCCTCACCGCCCGATGACCGCACGGAGAAATTGTGGGAAACGGACGGAAAGGCGATGCCGGGGGCGGAGCTCGCGATCTTCGATGCGACAAGGTCGAAGCAATTGCCGCCTGGAGAGGTTGGCGAGCTTGCAACGCGCGGCCCGCATGTGTGCCTTGGCTATTTCAATGATCCGCAGCGAACCCGCGAAACCTTCTCCGATGACGGATGGCTTTTCAGCAACGATCTCGCAACCATGGACGCTGATGGCTACATCCGGCTCGTGGGCCGCAAGAAGGATATGATCAACCGCGGCGGCCTCAAGGTCAGCGCGCGTGAAGTCGAGGAATTGCTGCTCCAGCACGGGAGCATAGTCTCCGTTGCACTGGTCGCCGTCCCCGACGATCGGCTGGGAGAAAGGGGCTGTGCTTTTGTCGTTCCGCGCGACAACGCCCGGCTCACGTTGCCGCAGCTTGTCCGCCATCTGGAGGACAAGGGCGTCGCAAAATACAAACTCCCCGAATATCTTGTCGTTCTTCATGAATTCCCGATGACGGCCAGCGGCAAGATTCAGAAATTCAAGCTCCGGGAAGATTTCGTGAATGGCAAATACGGACCACAGCGACCGGCAGGCTCCTGATCGGCCCCAAACTGAAATGAGGGTCTTCGGGAAATCGAGTGGGTGGGTTTGGAAAATCCTGATGTGTTGCTGGCCCACGCACATTCCATGTGTCTTGATTTTCTCCCTCGCCCCGCTTGCGGGGAGAGGGCAGGGGTGAGGGGTGGAACAATTAGCGCGAAAACTCCGAAAGTCGTCAACCGACACGGAATGCCGAGCAGAAATGCCCGCGATGCCGAGAAAACAGTGTATCT
>JACPTJ010000080.1 GCA_016192835.1 Betaproteobacteria bacterium | reverse complement strand
CTCGAGCGGCTCGATCCAGACGTCCATGCTTCGTCTCTCTACTTAGCCAATGCCTTGGATGTCGAGGGAAGGATGTGGGCGTACCTTTCGTACGGGCCATTCGCTACATTTGAGAGTTACCGTGCGTGGCTGGACAACACCTGCCGAGGCAGCGACCCGTTGTTTTATGCAATCATCGACAAGAAAACGAACAAGGCGGCCGGCGTGGCCAGTTATAAGCGAATCAATCCGCGCAGCGGCTCCGTTGAAGTTGGCCACCTGGCCTACTCTCCGTTGCTGCAACGAACGCCTGCTTCTACTGAGGCGATGTATCTCATGATGGAAAGGGCTTTCAGTCTCGGGTATCGGCGATACGAATGGAATTGCAATGCGCTCAATGCCCGATCCAGGGCGGCCGCGCAACGGCTCGGCTTGTCGTTCGAGGGCGTGTTTCGCCAAGCCGCGATTATCAAGGGCCGCAATCGCGATACCGCGTGGTTCGCAGCGATCGACACGGAATGGCCCGCGCTCCGAGACGCCTTCTTGCGCTGGTTCAGTCCGGACAACTTCGACGAACACGGCAAGCAAAAAATCCGGCTTTCGGCCTTGACGGGCCCTATCCTCAAGCAACGAGGTTAATCGGGTTGGACCCCACCACGATCAATCGACTGCAACTTGCGGCTGCCATGAACGCCTCCGGCTGCTCAATGGTATGATGGCCGCCTCCCGGCGTTTGTCATTGCCCTACCTCAGTATTCATGACCCCGCTTTCCGAGCAGTTCACGATTCCAGGTCCGCCCGCAGAGATCTGGCCGCTGTTGAGGGATCCGGCCCTGGTCGCATCCTGCATTCCCGGCGCGGCGTTGACCACGGAGCAGCCGGGTGGCGTCTATCAAGGGACCGTCACGGTCAAGTTCGGCCCAACGGTCGCCGTTTTCCGCGGCGAAGCGACTCTGACTTACGATGACGCAGCGCGGCGCTGCACGATCGAAGGCCGCGGCGTCGACCAGCGCGGGGCCTCACGGTTACTGGTATCCAGTGTCGTCACGGCCAGCGGGACCGATACTACGCTCGTCACGATGGATGGCGGCTTCAACGTCGCCGGTCCGCTCGAAATGTTCGCCCAGGCAGGCGGCGTGCATGTGGCACGCGCGCTCATGGGAGAATTCGCCACGAACATTGCGCGTATCGTCGAGGAGCGGCGCGCACCGGCGGCCGGCGCGGCAGCATCGCCGTCGCCGTTAGAGACGCCACCGTCCGCACGCAGCCTTGGCGCCGGCGCCTTGCTGTGGAAAGCGTTCCTGGAGTGGCTGAAGCAGTTTTTTTTCAAGCGAGAGAAAAGAGGCGATTCATGAGCAACCTGAAGGTTTACGAGGTGATGGCGCAGGCGTTTGTGGCCGAAGGTGTCGATACGCATTTCGCCCTGATGGGCAACGCGAACATGTACTGGAGTTCGCTGCTGGCGCAAAAACATGGGGTACGGACCATCCACGCCCGGCACGAACATTGCGCGTGCGCGATGGCCGCGGGATATTCCCGCGCGACCGGGAAAATCGGTGTCGCCTCGGTCACCTGCGGGCCGGGATTTACCCAGATCATGACGGAGCTGGCGTGCGCAGTGCGAGGCAATACGCCGCTCGTCATCTTCGGCGGCGATACGCAACTGAACGCGTCGTGGTCCATACACGAACTCGACATGGGGCCGCTGGCAGTCGCCACCGGCGCGCACTACGTCCCGATGCGGCACATCGACCGCGTGCTCGACTGCGTGCGCGAAGCATTCCATGTCGCGCGAACCCAGCGCCGCCCCGTGGTGCTCGGCGTGCCAATGGACCTGCAGCAGCAGCCGTTCCCTTATCTCCCGGACTACAAACCGTCGACCGACCTTGGTCCGACACCCCAGCGCCCGCAGCCGGACCCGGAACTGGTCGATCAAGTGGTCGAAATGATCGCCGCTGCCAAGAAGCCGATCTTCATCGGCGGCCGCGGCGCGCTGCGATCCGGCGCCGGGGCGTCACTGGAAGCGCTTGCGGAGCAGTGCGGCGCGTTGTTGGCGACCTCTTTGCCGGCGAAAGGACTATTCGACCACAATCCCTTCGGAATCGGCATCGCCGGGGCCTTTGCCGGCAACCTCGCGCGCGAGCTGTTTGCCGAGAGCGATCTGGTGATCGGAGCGGGGGTCGGCCTCGGCCACTACACGACCGAAGGAGGCTATCTCTATCCCAACGCGCGCGTCGTGCAGATCGATACCAACCCCCGCGGCTTGTGGCAGGGATTGCGGGTTGCCGATCTGCACATCCGGGCCGATGCCAAAGCGTCGGCCGACGCCATTCTGACCAAGCTGCGCGAGCGTCGCGTTTCGCTTCCCGGGCTGCGCACACCCGCGCTCGCGCAACGCATCGCGGGTGAAGTGGTCGACCCCAAAGAATATCCCGTCGAGCCCAATACGATCGATCCGCGCACGGCGTTGCTCGAACTGGATCGCGTGGTTCCCAAGGACTGGGATATCGTGGTCGGCAACGGCCACTTCACGAACTTCGTTCTGACCCATATGCGCGGCCGGCCGGCGGAGCGCTGGCACGTCATCAACGATTTCGGGGCGATCGGCTCGGGGCTGGCCGCGGCGATCGGCGTCACCGTCACGCGAAATAACGGCAAGGTGCTGCTGATCGAAGGCGACGGCAGTCTGTTGATGCACATCCAGGAGCTGGAAACCATCAAGCGGCACGGTTTGCAACTGCTGATGTGCATATTGAACGACGGCGCCTATGGCGCGGAAGCGCACAAGTTCCGCGCGCAAAAAATGGATGCGAGCGAGTCGATCCACGGGCGCGGCGACCTGGCCGCCGTGGCGAAGGGTTTCGGCCTGCGCGGTGCGACCGTGACCGCCCTCGGACGCTTCGAGGCACTGCTGCGCGAGCATCAGAAAAGCGACATTGCGCAGTTGTGGGACGTCCACATCGCCGACAAAATCCCCTCCGCGCAGTATCGGCGCGTCCATTTTGGCGAGAGTTGATGGTCAAATGACAAGCGGCCTCAAGATGACAAGCGAGGCGGACGTCCACCGACGCCGGCGATTCAGCGGATTTCGTCGACTCTGATCAGGATGCGGCGATTGTCGGCCGAGTTTTCGCGCGTGCTGCCGAGAATCACGGATTGCTGATTCGAGATTCCCTGCGCCAACCCGGCTATCTCCATCCATTCGCCAAGGCGCCCCGATACCGTCGTCGCAATGCGCTGCACGTTAACGCTGCCGTCCGGCAGGGTCTGCTCCGGGCCGGACAGCGTATCACGCCGCGAACTGATCTCGAGCGTAACCCGGTCGCCCGCGAGCCGCGGCCGCGCATGGAAACCCGTCAAGACATCGCGATATTCAGCCGCGCTCACCATTCGTTCGACCATCCGTCCGTTTACAATAGTACGCACTACCTGGTGTTGAGGCAGAGGCACCGACTGGCCGATCCGGATAAACGCACTGTTGCCTTCGAGCACCTGCAGCGACTGCGTGTTGAGATCGCTGTCGAGCGAACGCGTGGTTTCGGCGCGGCCGCTGTCGAGTGCTGTGTCCTGGCGCACGGTAATCAATAGCCGGCGTGGCGCTGCGTCAAGCGTCGTCAGCACCTGTTTGATATCGGCAAGATTGGCGGGTGTCGTGCGAACGATGAGTTGCTGCTGCAGCCCGCTGATGGTGCCAGGTTTCGGGATCAGGGGCGCCAAGGCCGGGATCACCTGCTCAGCGGTACGATATTTGAGCGTAATAACTTCGAGCACGGTCATCTGGGCCTGTGCGGGCGTGTTCGGCAACAGGAAAAACAGGCACAGGGCTCCTGACAACGCCCGGCGCACGATTTCCCCCGCTAATGAAGACGATGAAATAATCATATTTATTCCTTGACACCCCCCGCTCCGGTCCAAGAGTTTTTCCTGCCGTGGTACCGGTTTACATTGTAATTCCGCCTCGTGGCCGCTACGGCTGAAGAAAGGAGGGGTTTCCTGTGCTATTTCATAATCTTCGGGAAAACTTCAGGCGAAATTGACAAACCACGGAGTTTGTCCGGGCAACGCTCAGGTTTGGCGAAAGGGCGTCCGTTAAAGGCTTTTCAGGGCAATTGCATGTCCCGCCGGAACATTCGTGGCCAGGCATTGCAGTCGCATGTCAGAAAAGCACTTTGTATAGAGAAATTCATGCAAATCCCATTTTTCCCGGCACGATCCCTGGCTGACGGCCGGCATTACTCCCGGTATCTCCTGCCGGCGGGCGCGCTGGTGGTATTGATTATTTTCGTCATGCTAACCCTGCAGTTCCGCAGCGAGCAATTGGCGCGGGACCTCAATTTCGGCCTGCTCGCAGCGGTGGTAATAGCGCTGATGGGCGGTTACTTCTTGAGCGCAGTCTACCGTTTCATGGCGGAGGGAGATCGGGTCCGGGGTCAGCTGCGCGTTGCGGCCCGGCTATTTGAATGCAGCAGGGACGCCATTTTCGTTACTGACAGGAACCAATCTATTATTTCGGTGAATCAGGCGTTTACCGAGATTACCGGTTATGCACCGGAAGAGGTCCTCGGCAAAAACCCGCGCATGTGGAGTTCCGGGCGGCACGATGCTGATTTTTACCGGAACCTGTACGCGGCCCTGGATGGAGAGGGATATTGGCAAGCCGAGATCTGGAACAAGCGCAAAAACGGTGAAATCTACCCGGAGTGGGTTTCCATCAGCGCCATCAGGAACGATCGACAGGAGATCGCCAATTATTTGTGCATTGCCACCGATATCAGCGGCCGGAAAAAGGCTGAAGAACGCCTCCGTTTTCTTGCCAACTACGATGAACTCACGGCATTACCCAACCGCAGAACGTTCGACCAGCGGCTTGATTACGCGCTGGCCCATGCCAAGCGCTACGGCAAGCAACTGGCGGTAGTCTACATGGACCTTGACCGTTTCAAGATCATCAACGATACCCTCGGCCACGCCGCGGGCGACTTGCTGCTCAGGGACGCGGCGGGACGGCTGCGCCAGTGCCTGCGCGAAAGCGATTCGGTCGCCCGCCTCGGCGGCGATGAGTTCGTGGTGCTGATTACGGAATTTTCCCAGAAACAGGACGTGATCGGCGTTGCCCAGAAACTCCTGGAGGTCATGGCCGGTCCGTACCAGCTCAGCGGGCAGGAGTGCCACGTTACGGCCAGCATCGGCATCAGCTCCTATCCCGACGACAGCAAGGATGCCCAGACCCTGATCAAGAACGCCGACGTCGCGATGTACCGCGCCAAGGAACGGGGGAAAAACAACTTTCAGTTCTACGCGGCGCAAATGAACGTTTATTCATTCGATCGCCTGGCGCTGGAATCGAGCCTGCGCCACGCCCTGGAGCGCAACGAGTTCCTGCTGCATTACCAGCCCAAGGTGAACGTCCGCAGCGGGAATATCACGGGCACGGAAGCGCTGGTGCGCTGGCAGCATCCGGACATGGGGATGGTTGCTCCAGCGCAATTCATTCCTGTGGCCGAAGAGACCGGCCTCATCGTGCCACTCGGCGAATGGGTGCTCAGGACCGCGTGCGCTCAGAACCGGGAATGGCAGAGACAGGGTTTCCCGCACCTGCGGGTTGCGGTCAACCTCTCGCCACGCCAGTTCCGCCAGGAGAATCTGGTGCGGGAAGTGGCGAAAATACTGCAAGAAACCGGACTGGACGCCGGATCGCTGGAGCTTGAAATTACCGAGAGCATGGTGTTCCAGGACCCCGAGCAGGCGGCGAAAATATTGACGGAATTGAGGGCGATGGGTCTATCGCTGTCGATTGACGATTTTGGCACCGGTTATTCATCCCTCGCGTACTTCAAGCGCTTTCCAATCACGAGCGTCAAGATCGACCGCTGCTTCATTCAGGACCTTCCCGAGGCTGCCGACACCGCGGCCATCACCCGGGCCATCATCGCCATCGCAGACAGCCTGAAACTCAATGTGGTTGCCGAAGGGGTCGAGAGCGAGGAACAACTGGACTTTCTGCGGGAGCATAAGTGCCTCGAGATTCAGGGATACTACTTCAGCCGGCCGCTGCCGCCGCATGAACTCGCCAGCTTGTTGCGGGGACGCGGCTGGCTGGGCAGCAAGATCTCTCCGTTGAGACTCGTTACGGCCGCCGATGCAGGCGGGTGGGGCGCGGCATGAGGCGCGCCGGACCATCCTGCAAAAAAGACTCAGCGGGAACTAAAGTTTTCCTTGGAACAGCCGATACCGAAACAGTAGCTGCGCGCGCAGAGGCATAGGCAATGCATCGGGCCCCAATATGCGAGTACTGATTGTCGAGGATTCGGAAGACGATGCGCGTCTGTTGTGCTCTGAACTTGCGAGCGCCGGAAACGACCTGACGTATAAGCAGGTGGATTGTGTCTCGGGGATGCGGGCTGCATTGCAGGAGTCCGATTGGGACGTCGTCATCTCCGATCATGCGATGCCGTCTTTCAGCTCCCTGGAAGCGCTGGATCTGCTGAAGCAAAGCGGCAAGGACATTCCATTCATCATTTATTCCGGGAATATCGGCGAGCAGGTGGCAGTGTCGGCCATGCGCAACGGCGCGCATGACTACGTCTACAAGGGCAACGGCGCCCGTCTCATACCGTCAATCGAGCGCGAGCTCAAGAATGCCGCCATCCGCCGTGCCCAGAAACAGGCCGAAACCCATATTTACCGGCTGGCCTACCATGATGAACTGACCGGGCTTCCCAAACGCAACCTGTTTTGCGAAAAGGTGGGGGAGGTGCTGTCGGAACGCTCGCTCTCAGGGGCTGCGGCCGCCATGTATTTTATCGACCTGGACCGCTTAATGCGCATCAATAATACCTACGGCTATGCCATGGGTGATGCGTTGATCCGGCAGGTGGCCCAACGCCTGAAAGATTGCGTCGGGGAAACCGGCATTCTGGCCCGTGTCGGTGGCGACAAGTTCGCCGTTTTCAAGGGCAGCATCGCCGATTCCCGGGAAATGCAGACGTTTGCCGACCACGTCATGGAGTCATTTACAGTCCCGTTCGCGATAGATAACCTGGAGTTCGACGTCACTTTGAGCATGGGAATCTGCGTTTATCCGGATGACGGCGAAGACGTATCAACCCTGCTGGTCAATGCCGAGAGCGCCATGGCTCTTGCCAAGAAGCTGTGGCGCAACAACTACAAGTATTACGTCAAGGAAATGGGCGAAGCATCCTCCAGGCGCCTGGTGCTGGAGACGTCATTGCGGCGCGCGGTGGAACGGGGGGAGCTGCTGGTGCAATATCAACCGATCGTGGATGTGCGGACCGGGAACTTCACCGGCGCGGAAGCGCTGGTGCGCTGGAACCATCCGCAATTCGGCCTGCTTGCGCCGGACAAGTTCATACCGCTGGCCGATGAGATCGGCCTGATCATCGAAATCGGCGAGTGGGTTCTGCACCAGGCATGCATGCAAACCAAGTCATGGCATGACATGGGATTTTATCCGCTGTCCATTTCGGTAAATGTCTCCGCGGTCCAGCTCGGCCAACCCCAATTGTTGAACCAGGTGGCCGGCGTTCTGACCAAAACCGGCCTTGATCCGGCATGCCTGGAGCTGGAGATCACCGAGTCGGTTCTGATGCAGGATGCGGAAGCCACCATCAGCATGCTGCGCGCCCTGAAGGAAATGGGGATCAAAATTTCGGTGGACGATTTCGGTACCGGCTTTTCGTCCCTGAGCTACCTCAAACGGTTTCCCATCGATATCCTGAAAATTGACAAATCGTTCACCCGGGACATCGATATGGATCCGGATAATTCGGCCATCGTGACGGCCATTGCCGTGCTGGCCAGGAGCCTCAACTTGTCGGTCCTGGCCGAAGGCGTCGAATCGCAGCAGCAACTCGATTTCCTGCGCGGCCAGAAGTGCGATCGGGTGCAGGGCTACCTTTTCAGCAGGCCATTGAATCCTGAAGTTCTGCTGCCCCTGATGGCGCAAAAGAGGGCCGCATAACCGACCCGGGTTCTCCCGCGGTTGTTCCGAGCACCGGCATCCGCCGCGCGGAAACGGATGCCACGCCGGCGCGGATGCCCGCCGGCGATCCCCGGTGGCGGAAGCTGTTCTGCTTTGCATGTAAGAAGAATTCCTACAAAGTTATTGGTGAAAATCCTACAAAGAATTTAGAAGATTTCTCATTTCGTTGCGTCACGTCCGGCCCGAGAATTTCGTCACGGGCTTGGCCGTTGCCTCGGGTCCCTGTTCATTCGGATAGGAGAATCAAAGATGGGTGCTGATCAGATGGTCGCAGAAATCAAGGACGTTAATCTCTCGTACATGATGCTGGCCCAGCAAATGCTCCGTGCAGACGAGGCGGCAGCGATCTACCGGCTGGGAATCAGCCAGGACGTCGCCCGCATCGTCGAGAGCCTGACCTCCGGGCAACTACTGAAAATGGCCGCCTCCAGCATGCTGCTGTGCCGGTTCCGGTTCGATGACCGGCTGATCATGGAATTGCTGGCGAGCCACGGCAAAGACCGAACGATGTCTCAGTCGCACGCAGCCATACTCATGGCCGGTCAGCCGGCCGAGGCAATGGCGTAGGACTGGCTCATTAGCGCGGTGGAGGGCTCATGCGAAACAAAAGCATATTGTCGGAAGCGAGGGAGATTCGCCTGGCGACCGAATTGATCAAGTTAGGAGCGCGGCTGCAAATCCTTGAGTCGGGAACCAGTCTGAGCCGCGAACGCCTGTGCAAACTGTACAAGGAAATAAAAGGCGTCTCGCCGCCCAAAGGAATGCTGCCCTATTCCACCGACTGGTTTGCCAGCTGGCAGCCCAACATACACTCATCGCTGTTCATTGACATCCACCGCTATCTGATTGCTTATACGGATGTCCGGGGGATCGAAGCCATCATCAAGAGCTACCAGCTCTACCTCGAGCACATCGCGGCAAATCAGCTCGAGTGCGTGCTCAGCCTGACGCGAGCATGGACCCTGGTGCGTTTCATTGACGGGCATCTGCTGCAGACCGTGCCCTGTACCAAGTGTGGCGGTTATTTCCTGGTACACACCTTCGAGCTTTATTCGAACCACGTTTGCGGGCTGTGCAATATCCCATCCCGTGCCGGCAAGACCCGGAAGGTCACGCAAGCGGCTGCGGAAACCAGAGCGCAGCTGAGCGCCGCCTGAAGGCCCGGGGAATTAGGGGGGTAATTCAGCCCTTACTCCTGATTTCAACTGCCCGATGCCGTGTTACGTTTGCGGTGGAGATTCTGTCGAGCGGCGGCAGGCGCGCTTCCGAAATTTTAGGGCTCGCATCGGGTAATGCTGATCATCATTGGATATATCGTTGTCGTGGGCGCCGTGTTCGGCGGTTTCGCCCTGGCCGGCGGCCATGTCGGAGCGCTGCTCCAACCGATCGAGTTTCTCATGATCGGCGGGTCGGCGCTGGGCGCGTTCGTCGTCGGCAATTCCAACAAGGCCATCATAGCCACCTTGAAGGCTTTGCCGGGCGTCTTCAAGGGCTCGAAATACACCAAGGCGCTGTATATGGAACTGATGGCGCTGTCGTATGAAATCCTGGCGAAGGTACGCAAGGAAGGGCTGATGTCCATCGAAGCGGATGTGGACGACCCGCAGCAAAGCCCGTTGTTTGCGAAGTCCCCCCAAATTCTCCGCGATCATCATGCGATCGAATTCATGACTGATTATCTGCGTCTGATGGTAGGAGGCAATCTCAACGCGATCGAAATCGAGAGCCTGATGGACAACGAAATCGAAACCCACCACCAGGAAGGCGAAATACCAGTTCACATCATCTCGAAAGTGGGAGATGGACTGCCTGCTTTCGGCATTGTTGCCGCGGTGATGGGCGTGGTGCACACGATGTCATCGGTGGGTCTTCCTCCGGCGGAACTGGGCAAGCTCATCGCCGCGGCGCTGGTGGGAACCTTCCTCGGAATTCTGCTTTCCTATGGGTTCATCAGCCCCCTCGCGGGGCGGGTGGAGCAAAGACTGCATGAATCGACCAAGATGCTCGAGTGCATCAAGGTGACGCTGCTCGCCAGCCTGAACGGTTATTCGCCCGCGCTGGCGGTCGAGTTTGGCAGAAAAGTGCTGTATTCCACGGAGCGGCCTTCGTTCATCGAGCTGGAGCAGCACGTCAAGCAGAGCAAGTCCAAATGACGGTTGCCGCCGTTGATTCCCGGAGCAGCGCATGGCCGATGACAGTCAGCAACAACCCGTTGTAATCAAGCGCATCCGGAAACGCGGCGGGGGCGGCGCTCACGGCGGGGCGTGGAAGATCGCCTACGCCGACTTCGTGACCGCGATGATGGCGTTTTTCCTGCTCATGTGGCTGTTGGGTTCCACTACCCAAGGCGATCTGGAAGGCATTGCGGAGTACTTCAAGACGCCGCTAAAAGTGGCCCTCGCCGGCGGTTCCGGCAGCGGCGACAGCTCCAGTGTAATCAAGGGCGGCGGCAAGGATCTGACGCGGCGCGAAAGCCAGATAAAAAAAGGCGGCCTCGAGGAACAGAAGAAAATAATCAACGTCAAGGCCGTCGAGGCCGAGCTGCAGCGGGTCGAGTTGTCACGGCTCAAGGAACTGAAGAGGAAGCTGGAACGAGTGATCGAAGCCAACGCGGTGCTACACCAGTTTCAGAAACAACTATTGGTGGATATCACGACCGAAGGCCTGCGCATCCAGATCGTGGACGAACAGAACCGTCCCATGTTTGCCATAGGGAAAGCAGAACTGCAGCCGTACACCCGCGAAATACTCCACGAAATCGGCAAGTCGCTGAACGAGGTTCCAAACCGGATCAGCTTGTCCGGTCATACCGACGCCGCTCCGTATCCGTCCGGCGAAAAGGGCTACAGCAACTGGGAGCTTTCCGCTGACCGGGCCAACGCCTCGCGCCGCGAACTGATTGTGGGCGGCATGAGTGAAAACAAGATATTGCGGGTGGTCGGGCTTTCCTCGGCGGTGATGCTCGACAAAGGCGATCCGTTTAATCCCATCAACCGGCGGATCAGCATCATCGTCATGAACAAAAAGGCGGAGGAGGCGGTAACCAAGGACGGCGCCAGCGTGGAGATTGACAGCCGGGAAGAAATCAGCAAGGAGAAAATCAGCGGTGCAGATCCCAAGCCACAATGAGTCCGCCCCGCGCAGCGGGTTTCCGCCCGCTTCGGTTGGCTCCATGTCGCCGGCGTTAACGGCGCTGAGGGTCCAGCTTTTGGCTTTGCTGACGGTGGCGCTGATTGCCGCCGCAGCGTCGGCATTGACGCAAGAGTGGGTTGCCGGCGACTTCCAGTGGGCGCTGCTCCACGGAACGCTCGCAGCGCTTATCGGCCACCGGTTTGGCATGGCGGTCTGGTGGTTGCCAATTCACCTCGCGTTCGCCCCGGCATTGGTCGCGGCGCTCGCGTTTGCCTTGCCCCCGCTCTGGTTCTTTGGCGGTTTCGTGCTGTTGGCGCTGGTGTACGGAAAAACCTGTCAAACCCAGGTGCCGTTTTATCTTTCGAGCCGTGCGGCGGCCCGGGCCACCGCACTGCTGTTGCCGGAGCAACCGGGTTTTTCGTTTCTTGACCTGGGGTCCGGATGCGGCGGTCTGCTTCATCACCTTGGCAAGGTTCGGCCCGACGGGAACTACCATGGCGTCGAAGTTGCTCCGTTGCCGTTTCTGCTGGGCAAATGCCGCAATTTTTTCAGGGCGGCCGGCTGTCGCGTGAGCTGGGGCAATTTCTGGGACCGGGACTTCGCTCCCTACGATGTCATTTACGCCTATCTTTCGCCGGTGCCGATGGCGGCGCTGTGGCGCAAGGCGCACGCGGAAATGCGGCCTGGGAGCATTTTCATCAGCAACAGTTTTGCAGTTCCCGGCGTAACGCCGGACCTGTCGCTCGAACTGGATGATTTCGAGGGTTCCAGACTGCACGTGTGGCGCATGTGAGGAAAATGCGATGCCGTTACTTCCACCAGAAGCAAGCGGGGCAGGAATCGCGCTTTCAAGCGATGACTTGCAAGCAGGACAGTCTGCAATTTCTCCCGGGGAAGACGGGGTGCCGAATCTGGAGAAGTGGGCGGCTTTCCTCTGTCAGGTGGAAATACCGGTGTTGCGCAGTTCCATTGACGAGCTGGCCAGGCTCGAGCAGAACGAGGACAACATCACTGCGCGGGATATCTCGGGCGTCATTTTGCGGGATCCCATGCTGACGCTGAGGGTGCTGCGCTATTTGCCGGAGTACCGCAGGAACCGCCCGGGAACCGAGATCACCACCGTCGGACACGCCGTGATGATGCTTGGCATCACGCCGTTTTTCCGGCAATTCCGCGACATGAAAATCGTCGAGGACATGCTGGCGGAATGCCCGCATGCGCTGGAAGGCTTCCTGGGAGTCGTCAACCGGGCGCGCCATGCGGCGCTGCACGCGCGGGAATGGGCGGCGTTGCGCCATGATATCGAATCCGATGAAGTCATCATTGCCGCGCTTCTACATGACGTTGCCGAGATGTTGCTCTGGTGTCTGGCGCCCGAATGTGCAACGCAGATAGCCGAGAGGATGCGGCAGGACAAAACGCTGCGTAGCGCAATCGCGCAGGAGCGCGTGCTTGGTTTCAAGGTCGTTGATCTGCAGCTGGCCCTGCTTGAGAAATGGCGCCTGCCCGCCCTGCTGCAATCGTTGATGGACGACGATCATAACAATCCGCCGCGGGTGCGCATTGTTGCCCTGGCGGTTGCGCTCGCGAGGCATTCCGCCAATGGCTGGGACGATCCCGCGCTGTCGGATGACTACGCCGCCATCCGGAAATTTCTCGCGCTTTCCGAGCGCGACGTCATGGCGCGAATCCACCGCGTGGCCCTGACGGCTATTCGGCGGCTGGACCGGCACGGCGAGCTTCGGTCCGCCGCCTGGCTGCCGCCCATGCCCGCGGCATGGGCGGATGCCGAATGCGATGGCAAGGAGGAAGACGCAGCAGGCCGGCCTGTCGTGGTGAAAAGGGTGGTTGAACTGCTTACAGTGCGCGCTTCGCAGGACCCGGATTTCCTGGAAATGCTGTCGCTGGTTTTGCATGGCATGCACGCCGGGGCGGGTCTCGATCGTATGCTGTTCATGGCAATCGACGACGCGCATGGTAAGGCGACGGCAAAATACGTAGCCGGTTCGCGGGAAGCGTCCCGGTTGCAAAAACTCGAGATTGACCTGGCCTGCCCTCATGTTTTCTCCCCGCTGGTGGCCGGCGGAACAGGGATCTGGTATCGCGCTTTCGCCCGCAACGAGTTGCCGTCTGCTGTGCCGGCAGAGATCAGCAAGGTCATCGGGGACAACGAATTCTTTGCCATGGCCATTCCGGTCGATGGCAATCCGATCGGGTTGATTTATGCAGACGGCGGCTGCCACCACCCGGTCCTAGACGCCGGCCAGTATGAGGAATTTCAAACGCTTTGCCTGCTGCTGGCAAACGCGCTGGGGCGTGAACCGAAAACCGGCCATTTCCTGTAAAGGCGGCTAAACTTTCGGGAAAATCGGTCGTTAACCGATACTACCGGTGATTGTGGGCGCGTTCCCCGATGGCGACGGTCTTTGGGCGACGAGCGGTGAGGGCACGCCATGTTGCAGTGCCCGCGCAGCCGTGTCCGGAACGACGCGCAGCAGAAAAATTCGCATTTGATGGAGACTCTGGTGGCCGACAAAAACATGAAATTTCTGGTGGTGGATGATTTTTCCACGATGCGCAGAATCGTCCGCAATCTTCTCAAGGAGTTGGGGTTTCCCAACATTGACGAGGCCGAGGATGGGGTGGTTGCCCTGCAGAAGCTGCGCGGCAGCGCTTTTGATTTCGTCATATCCGACTGGAACATGCCCAACATGGATGGACTCTCGCTGCTGCGGAACATACGTTCGGACGAGGCGCTGAAAAAGATCCCGGTGTTGATGGTGACCGCCGAGGCCCAAAAGGAGAACATCGTGGCTGCCGCCCAGGCCGGCGCCAGCGGCTACGTGGTGAAGCCGTTCACCGCGGCCACGCTCGACGAGAAACTCAACAAGATTTTTCAGAACGTGGCAAGCAAGGCCGCAGCGTAGGCTGATCTTCAAATTGACCTTAATCGATAAGTGAGCCAAGAAAAGTGAATAACGCCGCCCCTGTCGCCAGCAAATCGGAAGCCCTGGACAAAAAAACGTACAACAACATCATGGCAATCCCTGAAACATCCGGTAAACAACTTGGAGCAGCTGACGAAGCCGGCGGCAATATCGCGGACAGCGTGATCTGCCGGGTCGGGCAGCTGACGCGCGCGCTGCACGATAACCTGCGAGAGTTGGGCTATGACAGGCGTCTGGAAAAAGCCGCCAGCGAGGTTCCCGAGACCCGGGATCGGCTTGCCTATGTGGCGGTCATGACCGAGCAGGCCGCCGAACGTTCTCTTAATGCAACCGAAATCGCCAAGCCCATTCAGGACGGGCTCGCCGCCGAAGCATCCGGCCTTTCCGGGCGCTGGCAACAGCTGTTCGACGGTCAGGGTTCCGGGCAACTTGACTCCGACGCATTCAAGCAGCTGGTAACGCAGACCCGGAACTACCTTGACGATGTGCCGCGCCGTGCCAACGCCACCAATGCCCAATTGATGGATATCATGATGGCCCAGGATTTCCAGGACCTCACCGGACAAGTCATCAAGAAGATTACCGAAATGGTGAAAAACCTGGAACAGGAACTGGTGCGGCTGCTGCTGGACAACATTCCTGCGGATAAAAAAGGCGAAGCCAGCACGGAGTTGATGAATGGGCCGGTGGTGAACCCGGAAGGGCGCAGCGACGTCGTGACCAACCAGAACCAAGTGGACGATTTGCTCGCGAGCCTCGGTTTCTAGCGCGCTAATAGCGGGACAAATGCCCGTTTGTTTGCCGGATTGAAGCTGTGGCCGGCCACCGATAATCATCCGGTATTCACCCGGAGTCCGGCATGGCTGAAGACAGTGACCTGGAACGAACAGAACCTCCATCACCCAAGCGATTGGAGCGGGCGCGCGAAGAGGGGCAGTTAGCGCGCTCGCATGAACTCTCGACATTTGCTGTGCTGCTTGCCGCTGCCGGGGGTTTGTGGTTGATGGGCGCAAGCCTGATGGGACAGTTGTCGGGGGTCGTGAAAAGCGGCTTGCGGCTGGAGCGGGCACTGGCGTTCGATCCCGCCCTCATGTTGCTCCGGCTGCAACAGCAGGCCGTCGATGCGTTGCTGGCGTTGCTGCCGCTGTTTTTGCTGCTGTTGGTGGCGGCTTTGGTTTCGCCGTTATTGCTGAACGGCTGGCTTTTCACGCTGAAATCCTTGCAACCGAATTTTCGACGTCTCAATCCGGCTCAGGGCATCGGGAGAGTTTTCTCGCTGCGCGGCCTGGTGGAACTGGCCAAGGCGGTCGCCAAGACGCTGGTCATTGGCGGCGTCGCCGCCTGGGTGATGTGGCATCAGAAAGAAGCGGTGTTTTCTCTGGCGGCCCAATCCGTTGATTCGGGAATCGCTCACTTGGGGAGCTTGCTGGGATGGAGCTTCCTCGCCATCGTGGGTCCGATGATATTGATCGTGGCGATAGACGTGCCGTTTCAGCTCTGGGACCATGGCCGCAAACTCAGGATGACGCGGGAGGAATTGCGTCAGGAAGCCAAGGAAACCGAAGGTGATCCGCAGGTCAAGGCGCGCATCCGCAGCCTGCAACGGGAAGCGGCGCGCCGCCGCATGATGGCCGAAATTCCCAAAGCCGACGTCGTTGTCACCAACCCCGCCCATTACGCCGTCGCGCTGCGCTACCACGGCGATGCGATGCGCGCGCCCAAAGTGGTGGCGAAAGGCGCCCATCTTCTCGCAGTCCGTATCCGTGAACTGGCGGCAGAGCACCGGGTGCCGATACTCGAAGCGCCGCCGCTAGCACGGGCCTTGTACCGCCATACCGAACTTGGCGACGAAATACCGGAAACCCTTTACACCGCGGTGGCGGAAGTCCTGGCGTACGTGTTCCAGTTGCGGCACTACCGTGAATACGGCGGAACTCCGCCGCAGCCGCCGCGGGAAGTGCCGGTACCCGACGAGCTCGACCCTCAAGACCTGCGGCAACCCCATGCTGCCGGATAGACCGCTGGTGAATACGGCCAAATTTTCCGCCTTCGGCATGAACGACGGGTTCAATGAATAATCAGCTCACCCTGCCTGCCGCGTTGAGCAGCGTCAACTGGCGCAGCCTCGCAGGCCCGCTGCTCGTCATCATGATTCTGGCGATGATGATCCTGCCGCTGCCGCCGTTCCTGCTGGACATCTTGTTCACGTTCAACATCGCCCTCGCAATCATGGTGCTCCTGGTCAGTCTCTACACCAAGAAGACCCTCGACTTCGCGGTATTCCCGACCGTGCTGCTCATCACCACGCTGCTGCGCCTGTCACTCAACGTGGCCTCGACCCGGGTGGTGCTGCTGGAGGGGCATACCGGGCCTGACGCCGCCGGCAAGGTGATCGAAGCGTTCGGCCATTTCCTGGTGGGCGGCAATTACGCCGTGGGACTGGTGGTGTTCGTGATCCTGGTTTTGATCAACTTCGTGGTCATCACCAAGGGCGCGGGGCGCATCGCCGAAGTCAGCGCGCGTTTCACCCTGGATGCGATGCCCGGCAAGCAGATGGCGATAGACGCCGACCTCAACGCTGGCCTGATCGGCGAGGACGCGGCCCGCAAACGCCGCGCGGAAATTTCCCAGGAAGCGGATTTCTACGGCTCGATGGACGGCGCCAGCAAATTCGTGCGCGGCGATGCGGTTGCCGGCATCATGATCATGCTGATCAATATCGTCGGCGGGCTGGTGATCGGAGTGCTGCAGCACAATCTGGACCTCGCGACTGCCGCCCGCAATTACGCCCTGCTCACCATCGGCGACGGGCTGGTGGCGCAGATTCCCGCGCTGGTGATTTCCACCGCGGCGGGCATCGTGGTAAGCCGGGTCGCTACCGACGAAGACATCGGCCAGCAGATGCTGGGGCAGTTGTTCAGCAGGCCGCAGGTGCTGATGCTGACCGCCGGCATCATCGGCGTCATGGGCCTGATCCCCGGCATGCCCCACTTCGCGTTTCTGCTATTGGCCATATTGCTCGGCGGCCTCGCGTACGTCGTGAGCCACCGGACTGCTGCCGCCGAGCCGCAACTGCCGCACCAGGAAGTGCTCGCGACGGAAATTCAGGACGCCAGTTGGGAGGACGTGATGCCGGTGGATACCCTGGGGCTGGAAGTGGGTTACCGCCTGATCCCGCTGGTGGACAAGGCACAGGATGGAGACCTGTTAAAACGCATCAATGGGGCCCGCAAGAAATTCGCGCAGGAAGTGGGGTTCCTGCCCCCGGCCGTGCATATCCGCGACAATCTGGAACTGCGGCCCAACGCCTACCGCATCACCCTGAAAGGGGCGGAAGTCGGCCACGGCGAGGCTTATGGAGGAATGTACCTTGCCATCAACCCGGGCCGCGTCACAGCGGTTCTGCCGGGCGCCGCAACGCAGGATCCCGCTTTCGGCTTGCCAGCGGTGTGGGTCGAGGCCGCCTTACGCGATCAGGCGCAGACCCATGGTTACACAGTGGTGGACGCCAGTACCGTAGTCACCACCCACCTCAATCACCTGATTCACAGCCACGCGGCCGAGTTGCTGGGGCGGCAGGAACTGCAACAGTTGCTGGATCATCTTGGCCGCAATGCGCCGAAACTGGTCGAGGATCTGGTGCCGAAGCTGCTGCCGCTGTCTGCGCTGCAGAAAGTCCTGCAAAACTTGCTGGAAGAGGGTGTGCACATCCGCGACATGCGCACCATAGTCGAGATCCTCGCGGAACACGCGCCGCGCACCCAGGATACCAACGAGCTGACCGTGGTCACCCGCAATGCACTGGGCCGCGCCATCGTCCAGCAATTTTACGCGCCCGGAGCCGAACTGCAGGTAATAAGCCTGAACCACGATCTGGAAAGCATCCTGATGCAGGCGGTGCAGTCCAGCACGGTGAGCGGCGCGGGTATCGACCCGGGCCTTGCCGATACTCTGCTGAAAGAAGCGAGCGCCGCAGCCCAGCGCCAGGAGCAGTTGGGATTGCCGGTGGTGTTGCTGGTGCCGGCCCAGATCCGTGTGCTGCTTTCGCGCTTCCTGCGCCGCGCTATCCCGCAGCTCAAGGTGATTTCCCACTCCGAAGTTCCCGATTCGAAAAGCATCAAAGTCACGTCCATCCTGGGAGGTAAGGCATGAAGGTAAGAAAGTTTCTCGCCGGCACATCGCGTGAGGCATTGCGCCAGGTGAAGGAGGAACTTGGCCCGGACGCAGTGATTCTGTCGAGCCAGCAGGCAGGGAGCGGCGTTGAGATCATGGCGCTGGCGAGCGTCGACATGTCGTGCCTGATGGGCACTCTTGGACCCACGCCGCAATTAAGCGGGGTGGGCGCGGCGGCTTCGGTATTAGCGGTAAGCGGCGAGGCCCGGCGACCGGACAGTCTCGCGTCGAAAAAGCCGATAGCTGAGCCGGTGGCGCAAAGCATCATCAGTGAAATTCAGAACATGCGCGGCATGCTGGAAGAACAACTGGCCACCCTTGCCTGGGGCGACATGCAGCGCCGGGAGCCGAACGGCACGAAGATTTTGCGCGTAATGCTGAACGCCGGCTTCAGCCCGTCACTGTCGCGGCAGTTGCTCGACGAACTTCCGGCCGGGCGTGACCGGGAGCAAAGCCTCAATTGGGCAAAGGGCGCGCTGGCCGGCAATCTGCACACCGTCGCCGGTGATGAAATTATTGACCGCGGCGGCGCCTACGCCCTGATAGGGCCAACCGGAGTCGGAAAAACGACCACCGTCGCGAAGCTCGCGGCCCGTTGCGTGGTGCGGCATGGGGCCGACCAGGTGGCGCTGCTGACTACCGACAGTTACCGCATCGGTGGTCATGAGCAACTGCGCATTTACGGCAAACTCCTCGGCGTACCAGTGCGCGCCATCAATGACGCCGAGGATTTGCAGTTGACACTGTCGGAATTGCACGGCAAGCGCATGGTGCTGATCGATACCGTAGGCATGGGCCAACGCGACCAGATGGTCGCCGGGCAGGTGGCGATGTTGAGCGACTGCGGCTGCGATGTGAAGCGCTTACTGTTGCTCAACGCCACCGGCAACGGCGATACCCTCGATGATGTGGTGCGCGCTTACCGGGGCAACGGGCTCCAGGGTTGCATCATTACCAAGGTGGACGAGGCCGCCAGCCTCGGTGTGGTGCTGGATACCGTCATCCGTCACAAGCTGGTCCTGCATTACGTCGCCAACGGCCAGAAAGTGCCCGAGGATCTGCACTTGGCCAGCGCCGGGCATCTGCTGCACCGCGCTTTCGAACCGGTACCGGGGGATTCCCCGTTCGCCCTGCAGGACGCCGAGTACGCGTTGGTCATGGCGGGCACCGGCAACGCGGCCTCCCATGCGATTGGCGCGCGCGCAGGAGCCGGCCATGGCTAGGATGATGGAAGACCAGGCAGAAGGCCTGCGGCGTCTGCAGGTCAGCGACGCGGTACGGATTGTCACGGTGGCCGGCGGCAGAACCGGCGTGGGCAAAACCAGCGCGGTGGTGAACCTGGCCATGGCGCTGGCGAAAAACGGCAAGCACGTTCTGGTCCTCGACGAAAATCCGCGTCACAACAACGTCAACATCAATCTCGGCCTCAAGGCCCGCTACGACTTGCTGCATGTGATCCACCGCGACAAGACCCTGGAACAGGTAATCCTGCCCGGACCGGACGGCATCTCGGTATTGACCGCGATGCGCGGTGTCCATTGCCTGGCAAAACTCAACCGCGATGACCAGGAATGGCTGATCAAGAGTTTCAGCAAGCTCCCCAAGCCGGTGGACGTGGTGCTGGTGGATACTGCGGCAGGCAGCACGGGCCACGTCCTGTCCTTGGGCCTGGCCGCCCAGCAAGTGCTGGTCGTGCTATCGGGAGTGGCTTCATCGATTACCGACGGCTACGCGCTGATCAAGGTCATGAGCCAGGAGTATGCAAGGCGGCACTTCCTGATCGTGGTGAATAATGTTCGTTCGGAACAGGACGCCCGCGCCATATTCGACAACATTTCGCAGGTGGCCAAGCGCCATCTCTCAGTGGCGCTGGATTTGGTTGGCTGCATCCCGGCCGACGAAAAACTGCGCCGTTCCGCGCAGCTTTGCCGTCCGGTGGTGGATGCTTTCCCCGCCTCTATGTCTGCCGCAGGATTCAGGAAGATGGCCGACAATCTGCTGCGCTGCCCCTGTCCCGGAGATTACGGCGGCGTGGAAAACTTCATGCAGCGACTGATTCGAAGCAGCCGCCTGGGAACGGCAAATTCCATATTTTGATCATGTATACCGCAACCGGAACCCTGGACAAAGAGCGGCATGTTGCCGAATTCGCACCACTCGTGAAGCGCATCGCGCATCACATGATGGCGAAGCTTCCCGCCAGCGTACAGGTGGATGATCTCGTCCAGGCCGGGATGATCGGTCTGCTGGATGCAATCAACCGCTACGAAGGCTCCCTCGGGGCTCAGTTTGAAACCTATGCCGCGCAGCGCATACGCGGGGCCATACTGGACGAACTGCGGCGGGCAGACTGGCTGCCGCGCAGCCTGCGCAAGAAGATGCGACGGATAGAGGCGGCCGTGAACGCCCTGGAACAGCGCTTGGGTTGCTCCCCAAGCGAGCAGGAACTGGCCAACGAATTGAACGTGTCTCTGACCGAATACCACGAAATTCTGCAAGACGCGCGGGGCGGCCAGTTGATCTATTACGAGGATTTCCGGCAGGACGATGACGGGCATTTCCTGGACCGCCGTTGCCCGGACTCCGAGAACAGCCCGCTGGAGGAAATGCTCGATGCGGATCTGCGCTCGACGCTGATCAAGGCCATCGAGGACCTGCCGCCGCGGGAAAAACTCGTGATGGGCATGCATTACGAACAGGACATGAACCTGCGGGAAATCGGCGAGGTGCTCGGCGTGAGCGAATCGCGAGTCTGTCAATTGCATACGCAAGCCATTGCCCGCGTGCGCAGCCGGTTGAAGCAGCAGTAACTTCGCGTTGCCGAGGCGGAGCAGGAAATCCAATGGCGCGACTGGACCTCAACAGCATAGCCGGCCTGGTGCTGGCGATGGGCGCCATTGTTGTCGGACAGGTGCTGGAAGGGGGCCGCTTCGGATCGCTCCTGCAGATCACGGCATTTGTCATCGTGGTTGGCGGCACGTTGGGGGCCGTGCTGGTGCAAAGTCCGGTGAAGATTTTTGTGAGCGGCATGAAAATGGGGCTATGGGTGTTCCTGCCACCCTTGCTGCTGCCGCAACCCCTGGTGCGCCAGATCGTGGACTGGAGTCATATCTCGCGCAGGGAGGGGCTGCTGGCGCTGGAACCGTACGCGGAAGCGATCACCGATTCGCTGGCGAAAAGAGGCCTGCAACTGTTGGTGGATGGCAGCGATCCGGAAAAGTTGCGCGAAGCGATCGAAGTGGAGATGGTCGCATTTGAGGATTTGCAGCGGCAAGCGGCCAGAGTCTGGGAAGCAGCCGGCGGTTACGCGCCCACCATCGGCATCCTGGGCGCGGTGCTGGGTTTGATCCACGTCATGGAAAACCTGTCAGACCCGGCCCGGCTGGGAAGCGGTATTGCGGTGGCATTCGTGGCCACGGTTTACGGAGTTGGCCTCGCCAACCTGGTCTTCCTGCCGATTGCAAACAAGCTCAAGGCCATCATCGCCCAGCAAGCCGTGATGAGCGAAATACTGGTGGACGGGCTGGTGGCGATTGCCAACGGCGAAAACCCGCGCATCATCGAAACCAGGCTGCAAGGATATATTGTCTAGCGTTCTGCTGAAAGCTGACGATGCGCAGGAAAAAATATCTCGACCAGAGGCAATCCGACAACCACGAACGCTGGCTGGTTTCCTATGCGGATTTCATCACGCTGCT
This sequence comes from Betaproteobacteria bacterium, assembly GCA_016192835.1. Classification (GTDB taxonomy): domain Bacteria; phylum Pseudomonadota; class Gammaproteobacteria; order Burkholderiales; family SG8-41; genus PALSA-1004. The sequence goes on along the minus strand of JACPTJ010000080.1, from coordinate 6,235 downwards.
GTTCGCATTTTTTGTCGTGATGTACGCGATTTCCTCGATAAACGAGGGCAAGTACCGGGTAGTCAGCGATTCGCTGGGCAGCGCGTTCGGGAGCGCTCCGAAAACCCCTGACTTGGTGACCATTGCCGCACAACCTGCGGTGCCGCTGAAAACCCAGCAGATCGCCGCCAAAAAGAATACCTCGCAGCGCAGGCAGCGGGAACAGATGCAGGACATGGCGAGGGATATCATGAAAGTGCTGGCGCCGCTGGTGAAGGAAGGAAAAGTGCGGGTCACCCAAAGCAACCGCGGCATCACCGTGGAAATCAATGCCAGCGTGCTGTTCGCGCCAGGGCAGGCGGTGCTCGAAGAAAATTCCACCAAGACGCTGCGGGCGGTCGCGCAGGTCGTCAGGGACGCGGGACACGCGATCCAGGTGGAGGGCCATACCGACAACGTCGCAATCCAGAATGCCACTTTCCCTTCCAACTGGGAGCTTTCCACGGCGCGTGCCAGCAGTGTGGTGCGCCTTTTTATCGACAGCGGCGTGGGCGCAACGCGGCTGACTGCGCTGGGCTATGGAGAACACCGCCCGGCGGAATCCAACGACACACCGGAGGGCCGCGCCAGGAACCGGCGGGTGACGGTGACGATGTTGTCCGCCGAACCGGAGCGTGTGACTGAAATTCCTGTTGCTCCGTCCGCGGAGACGAACCGATGAGCGCGTCGGCAGATGAATCGCTCAGACCCGTCCCAGCGGGCGCCCACCACTGAAGCCGAGCGTTTTCCCCTTCGGCCCGTACAGCGAAACGGCGCCGGCGGCGCCCTGCAGTGCCGCAAGCGCTTGTTGATTGTGCTGCAGCCTCACCTCGATCATTTCACCGTTGGTCCGATTGAGTTGCTGGGCCGCCTGAACCAACCCTTGCAGATCGCGCCAGGCGCCGGCGGCTTTCGCGTCCGCGAGGCAGGCTTCCATACGTTCTCTGTCCGGATTCAAGTTCCGGGACGCGAGGCCCCGGTTGCGCTGCGCGGCAAGTTCGGCCAGTTGTCCGGCCATCTGCGCCTTGTCCGAGGCCAGGACTTCCAGTTGCTCGATCTTGCCCTCAATCAAAGCCTCCTGTTCCCTGTGCAGGATTCCCAGGAACGCGCCAACCGCAGCCAATTCAAGCTGCAGGCACGTCGCAATATCGGCGCCGGTTACGACGTCATTCACCCGGCTTTTCCTCGGTGGAACTGGATGAGATCTCGTACCGTTTCCAGCAGACGGTCGGCTATCACTTCGGGGTTCACCTTGAAGCGGCCGTCGCTGATGGCCTGCTTGATTTCCTCCACGCGGGCCCTATCAACGACCCCGCCGTGGGCAAGGTCGCTTTCAATCGCCTGCAACTGAGAGGAAAGCGGGCTCAGGTGAACGTTATCAGCCGGGGACGCGGGGTGGTTCGGATTGACGCCGGCGCTCTTATCAGCGCGCTTCCGGTCGTCGCTGACGGAGATCCCCCCTACTGTCTTGATCGAGTTATCTATCTTCACGGTAAGCTTCCTTATTCCAGCCCTGCATGTACCCCTTAACGACGCAACGACAGAAAACTTTAGGCCGCTGCGCGAATATTCTAATGGTTCACAGCGGCGCGATGCAGCGGAACTTGATCCGCGCCTAGGGGCGCACCTCGACGATGCCATCGGGGCGCGCTATGCCGTTGATAATCTGGCCCGAATGGGTGCGCACGTGCACGACCTGGCCCGCGGCGGCGGCGGCCAGAGCCTTGCCTTCCGAACTGACGTTGAACCCGCGACCCTGGGCCAGCAGTTTCACGCTTTGCCCCTGCAGGACCACGAGCGGCGCGCGCAGCATGTCATGGCGCAGGGGCTGCCCGGAAGCAATACTGCTCACCAGGATCTTGCCTACCGCTTGTGCCGGCTCGGTGAGGATGCCGGCGGGCAGGTGGGCGAGATCGGCTTCCTGTAGCGCAAGGTCGGCCGCAGTCACCGGCTGTCCCTGGGCCAGGGGTTTTGCGGCGTGAACCACTTTCGCCATTACTTTGACGCTGACCGGGACATATATAGTCCACGGCGTTTGGCTATTACAGCGCACTCCAACCGTGGCTTGGCCCCATAAACGGCCTCCTGCGGGAATGAAAAGTTCCAGCGCCTGGCAGGCGGGCAAATTAAGGCGCGGGTCAACGGCGCCGAGGCCGACGCTGACTTGTCCGGGAAATCCTGCGGTTTCGCCGCGCACGTAATTTTCCACGGCTTTCAGAATCGGCGGAATCTCCTGCCGCTCCGCGCAGAACACCGAAACGGAAACGCCTCCGAGGAGAAGTGTGGCGAAACACAAAATCAGTCTGCGTGTCATGGGGCTCAGTTGATCCAATAAGTCATCGTGGTTTCGCATCTCATGAGCGGGCGTGGCGGAGCGCCATTTCTTGCCGCAGGCGGCAATAATTGCCGCCATGTTTGTCATGGTAGCCGATAACGCCAGTTTGCAAGCCCGAAACTGCAACGGGTTCCAGGTCCTATTCGTCCATTGGCGGTTTTTGTTGGGGGAATAGCATGTCTGGCATGGTAGCTGCTCAACGACACGTGACACGATTTATTTAGGATTATTTTTGTGACCAGCAAACTCGATGGCGTGCTGAATTTTCACCAGACGGCCCTGAACCTGAGGTCGTACCGGCAACAGCTGCTGGCCGGCAATATCGCGAATTCCGATACCCCGAATTTCAAGGCGCGCGACATTGATTTCTCCGGCGCGCTGCAAGGTGCGTTATCGGCGCGTTCCGCGAATACGGTCCTGGCCAGGACGTCTGCGCGGCATCTGGGTTCCGGTAATGAAAACCCGGGAGGAGCACAGGTGCTGTACCGCACGCCCCATCAACCGAGTATGGACGGCAACACGGTGGATATGGATTTGGAACGCACCCAGTTCGCGGACAACGCGATTCATTATGAAGCCAACCTGACATTCATCAGCAGCCAGATCAAGACCATGCTGGCAGCCATTCAAGGTTAGTCGATATGTCACTGTTCAATGTATTTGACATTGCCGGTTCAGCGATGACTGCACAATCGCAGCGGCTCAACGTGGTGGCGAGCAACCTCTCCAACGCCGACAGCGCCACCAGTTCAACCGGCCAGCCATACCGCGCCCGGCAGGTAGTATTCAGCACCGCTCAACTGAACCCGCACGGAGTGAGCGGGGTCAGGGTGGCGGGCGTGATCGATGATCCGTCGCCGATGAAACAGGTGTACGAGCCCAAGCATCCGCTGGCGAATGCCGAGGGTTATGTGACCATGCCCAACGTCAACGTGGTGGAAGAAATGGTCAATATGATTTCGGCGTCGCGCTCCTATCAAACCAATGTCGACATGATGAATACGGCGAAGACGCTGCTCCTCAAAACACTGAGTATCGGACAATAGGAAAACGCGAATGTTGCCAGTATTGCAGGCGATAGGAATGGGACTAAGTGCCATCAGTGCCGTGGGCACGATCAAGTCGTTTATCGAAGGTTCCGGCGCATCGACCCCCGCAACCAGGACGGAGACATCAATGAGTAGTTTGCAGAACATCGCCGGGGCAGCGCCGGCCGGCGCTGCCGCGCCAAAGGCGGCGGGCAGCGTCGATCAGCAGGACCGGTTTCTGAAGCTCCTGGTGGCCCAAATGAAAAACCAGGATCCGCTGAACCCGCTCGATAACGCCCAGGTGACGAGCCAATTGGCGCAGATCAGCACCGTGAGCGGCATCGACAAACTCAATGCCACGCTGCAAACCCTGGCGGCAGGTTTTGCGGCGAATCAATCGCTGGAAGCCGCGGCGATGATCGGGCGCGGTGTTCTCGCGGCCGGCTCGACGCTGACGCTGGCGAACGGTACCGCCACCGGCGGCGACGGTGGACCGGCTGGTCGTCACCATCAAGGACAGCTCGGGAATCGTGGTGCACAACATGGACCTCGGGCCGCAACCGCAGGGCGTCATTGCATTCCAGTGGGACGGCGTCACCGACAGCGGTGCCAGCGCCGCTGCCGGAAATTACAGTTTTTCGGTGAACGCGCAGCAAGGCGACAGGAAAATCGACGCCGGCACGCTTGCCTATGGGCGTGTCAACGGCGTGGCGCCCGGCGTGCAGGGACAGAGCCCGGCATTGGATTTGGGCGGGTTGGGAATTATCAGTTTATCCGCAATCAAACAGATTTTGTAGCAAGGAGAACACCATGAGTTTTCAGCAGGGGCTGAGCGGGCTCAATGCAGCCGCCAAGAATCTGGAAGTGATCGGCAATAACGTGGCGAACGCGAACGTGGTCGGTTTCAAGGGCGCACAGGCGCAGTTTGGCGATGTGTTCGCGAGCTCGGCGGGAGGAGACACCCAAGTCGGCATCGGGACCCAGGTGAAAACCATAGCGCAGCAGTTTTCCCAGGGCAGTATCACCGTTACCAGCAACCCGCTCGACATCGCGGTCAACGGCCCGGGGTTTTTCCGCATGAGCGACTCCGGCAACATCAGCTACACCCGCAACGGCCAGTTTCATTCCGATAGCTCCGGCTTCATCGTGAACAGCGACAATCTGCGCCTTACCGGCTACACCGTTGACGCCGCCGGCAGCATTGTGGCGACTTCGCCGGTGCCATTGCAGGTTTCCACTGCCGATATCGCACCCAGATCCACCACCGAATTTACCAGCGGCCTCAATCTTGACGCGCGCTCCGCGGTACTGGCCTCCGCCAGCTTCAATGTGGCGAGCCCCACCACTTACACCAGTTCAACATCAGGTTCGGTCTACGACAGCCTGGGAAATTCGCACGTATTCACGCTCTACTTCTTGCGGACCGGCTCCAACGCCTGGGACACCTATGCAACCGTTGACGGCGCTGCCACGGCCGGCGGCACGCCGATCGGCGTCACCCTCGGAGGTGGCGCGACACAGGCGTTGACTTTCAGCAACGACGGCGCGTTGACCTCGCCGGCGACGTCGGTGGCGATGTCGGCAGACCTCGACGCGATTGGCACTGCTTTGGGTACGGTAAACAGCGCGACTTCGCCACTTGATTTCACGCTCGATCTGACCAGTATCACACAGTTCGGCACCGGCTTCAGCGTCAACACGCTGACCCAGGACGGTTATACCTCCGGACGCCTGTCGGCATTTTCGGTGTCTGGCAATGGGGTCATGAAGGGGAACTATTCCAACGGCCAGACCAAAACGCTCGGGCAGGTGGTCCTAGCCAATTTCAATAATCCCCAAGGCCTCAAGCCCATGGGCCAGAACCAATGGGGCGAAAGCACGGGATCCGGGTTGCCGATCGTCGGCGTGCCGACCAGCGGCAGTCTGGGAGCGTTGCAGTCGGCCGCCCTCGAGGATTCCAACGTTGACCTCACCGCCGAGCTGGTGGCAATGATTACAGCCCAGCGCGTGTATCAGGCCAACGCCCAGAGCATCAAAACCCAGGACCAGGTGCTGCAAACGCTGGTTAACCTGAAATAACAGCAGTGAGGCCTCTGCGCCCGGCTTTAACCGCAAGGGTCATGCCGGGGCGCAGAAAAGCTGACGGCTGACCGCTGAGAGAGCGCTTACCTATGGACCGTTTGATCTACACGGCGATGACCGGAGCGTCACACACGTTGAGCCAGCAGGCTACCGTGGCGCAAAACCTGGCCAATGCCGCGACGACCGGATATCGCGCCGAAAGCAACACCTTCCGCGCGGTGCCGGTATTCGGCGCCGGCGCGCCGACCCGCGCCTTCGTGGTGGATTCCACGGTGGGCGCGAACTTTAGTCCGGGCGCGATCCAGCAGACGAACCGTGACCTCGATGTGGCGGTGCAGGGATCGGGTTGGATTGCGGTGCAACTGGCCAATGGCAGCGAGGCTTACACCCGCAACGGCAGCCTGCAGATCAGCCCTAACGGCGTGCTGCAGACCCGCAACGGGTTTAACGTGCAAGGCGATGGCGGCGCGATTTCGATTCCACCCGACTCCAACATTACGATCGCAAAGGATGGCACGGTTTCAGTGGTGCCGAGCGGGCTGAAACCGAGCACGGTGGCGGCCGTCGGCCGCATCAAGCTGGTCAATCCCCCGGACGGCCAGCTGGTGAAAGGCAGCGACGGTTTGTTTCGCCTGCGCGGCGGCGGAGAAGCGCCGGCGGATGCGGGCGTGACGCTGATCGACGGCGCGCTGGAAGGCAGTAATGTCAATGTCGTGCATGAGATGGTGAACATGATCGCGCTCGCGCGCCAGTTCGACATGCAGATGAAAAT
>JACPTJ010000534.1 GCA_016192835.1 Betaproteobacteria bacterium | reverse complement strand
CCGGGCCTCGGTGTGGAGATCGATGAAGCAGCGCTTGCGAAGTACCCTTACCGGCAATTCGACAAGCGCGCGTTTCGTACCTACCGGGACGAAGGTCCCTGACGCCCATCCTTTGTTTGCCCATCAAGCGGAGTCGAAATGGAAATGTCCAAACTCTCACGCCTGGTTTTCCTGGCAGCCGCAGTGCTGATCGCGGCGCCGTCTGTCGCGCAGCAGGATTACCCCAACCGGCCGATACGCCTCATCGTGCCGTATCCACCGGGCGGCCCCACGGACATCATGGGGCGCCTGACGAGCGATGTTCTGGCGAAGCGCCTCGCACAGAACATCGTGGTCGACAATCGCGGCGGCGCCGCGACGGCGATCGGCGCCGAGCTGGCGGCACGTTCGCCGGCGGACGGCTACACCTTGCTGGTTTCATCCGAGACCACGTTTGCGGTGAACCCCGCATTAAAGAGCAAGCTTCCTTATCATCCCGAGCGCGATTTTGCGCCGATATCGCTGCTCACGACTCAGCCGTACGTGCTCGCGGTGACATTGGCACTGCCGGTCAACTCGGTTTCACAGCTGGTGGCTTACGCCAAGGCCAATCCGGGCAAGTTGAGTTTCGGCTCGGCAGGTTTGGGAGGAGCCAACCATCTTGCCGGAGAAATGTTCAAAACCGTGGCGGGCATCGATATGGTGCACGTTCCCTACAAGGGTAACGGTCCTGCAATCGTGGATCTCATCGGTGGCCAGATCGGACTGATGCTCGGCAGCATATCGTCGCTATATCCGCATGCGATGGCCAAAAAGCTGCGGATACTAGCGGTTGCGAGCAGCAAACGCTCTGCGGCAGCGCCGGAGATTCCAACCTTCGCGGAGGGCGGCGTTCCCGGTTATCGGGTCAACGGCTGGAATTGCCTGGTTGCGCCGCGCGGCACACCGCGGCACGTGATCAAGCGTCTCAACGCCGAGATCGTCGCCGGCTTCAGCCAGCCCGAGTTCGTCGCGCGGCTCGGGAAGCAGAGCATCGATCCCGCTGTCGGGACGCCCGATCAGCTTGCTGCTTACATGAAATCGGAGATCGCGCGATACCGCAAGTTGATCAAGGCAATCGGCTTGACAGTCGAGTGAGAGAACTCCCCTCTCCCTCGATGGGAGAGGGGACCTTCTGCGATACGATCTCGGCATCTTCTGACGCATGTCATCCTTGCGAAAGTCCTATGAAACGAAGTAATGAGGAGAAACTCCGATGTCACCGGAATTCGAGATCGGTATTCAACTGCATCTGCCCACGTTTCGGCATGCGACGTTGCCGGATTTCGTTGACTTTGGCCGCATGGCTTGCGCGGGGGGAGTTTCGCAACTCTGGGTGACCGATAACCTGCGCAGCCGCAGCCAGTTTGTGGTGCTTACCGCGCTCGCTGGCAGCGCTCCGCTCAAGCTGGGGACGGCGGTGACCGTGCAGTATTTTCGAAACCCGGTCGACGTGGCAGATTCGGTGGCGGCGATCACCGAACTGATGGATGGACGGGAATTTGGCCTGGGTCTGGCCCGCGGCAATCGCAATACCCCCAGCTACGTGCGGGTGGTGAAACCAATAAGCATGCTGCGCGAGACTGCGATATCCGTGCGGCGGCTGCTGGCAGGGGAGGCGGTAAAGTTCGCTGACTATCCAACGGTGGCGTCCTACTTCAATCTGTTGCCAGACGCGTCATTCAAGCTGAACTTCCTGCCGAAGTCCCCCGTATTGCTTTACTGCGGCGGCAACGGGCCCAAAGCGCTGGCGGTGGGCGGCGCCTGCATGGATGGCATTCTTTTTGGCGGGACCTTCCAGTCCGAGGTACGGGCGGGGCACATGGCAGAGCTGCTGCAGGCTGCGGAGCAGGCGGCCGTCGCAGCGGGACGCAGGGTTGCATTGCGGAAAGTCGCCGAGATCAAGCTCTCAGTGGCACGGGACGGGCGCGCGGCGCGGGAGTTCACCAAACACTCGGTGGCGGGAAGAATCGTCAGCCTGCGGGAGCGCGGGTTTAACGACGACGATTACCGCAGGCTGAGGATAGCCCCGGCGGATATCGACCGGCTGCAGCAAGCGGAGAAGAGCAGTGGGGATGTCAGCGCCCATCCAGAACTCGTTACAGACGCGATGATCGACGCGATCTTCGTCGCCGGCGATACTGCCCACTGCCGCGAAAAGATGGTCGAAGTCTGCGCGATGGCCAGAGCCCACGGCTACCAGCAGCTCATGTTCTCGGAACTCGGGCCCGACCTGAAGCAGGGGCTGCGGCTGCTGTGCGACGAAATCCTGCCGTCTCTGTAGACTACTCCGCTCTGATTCCGGATTCTTTTACGAGCGCCGCGTATTTCTTCACTTCATCCTGAATGAATTTGGAGAATTCCCCGGCGCTGCCGCCCATCGGAACGGCACCCCGGGCGATCATGGCGTCGCGAAACTGCGGGTTGCGCAGCAAATCGTTGATTTCCCGGTTGAGCTTCAGAATGATGTCCTTGGGGACACGCGCGGGCGCCACCATGCCGTACCACGCGCTCGCTTCATAACCCGGAAGCCCCGACTCGGCGATCGTAGGCAGATCCGGCATCAGCGGAACCCTTTTCGCGCTGGTCACGCCGAGCGCTTTGAGCCGGCCCGCCTTGACATGCTGGATCGATGACGCAATCGGCGAGAACATGAGGTCAACCTGGCCTCCCAACAGGTCGATCAGGGCCGGACCGCCCCCCTTGTATTGCACGGTCTGCCACTCGATCTTCGCCGCGCTTCGGAACAACTCTCCCGCGAGATGGGACGATGCGCCGACGCCGCCGGCGGCAAAGGTGATCTGTCCCGGCTTCGCGCGCGCAAGCGCAATGAGATCGGCCGCGGAACTCGCGTTGAACTTGGAACGAACGACGAGAATGATCGGGACATCGGCGACTGCCGTGACCGGCGCGAAATCGCGCAGCGTATCGTACGGCAGCTTGCGGTAAAGGCTCGCGTTCGCGGCGTGACTGATGGCGTTCATCAGCAGCGTGTAGCCGTCGGGCGCGGCTTTCGCCACGATATCGGTCGCTAATATGCCGGCCGCGCCCCCGCGATTGTCGATGACCACCTGCTGTCCCCACGCCTCGGTGATTTTCTGACCGATTCCGCGCGCCAGGAAATCAGTCGATCCTCCTGGAGGGAAGGGAACCAGGATGCGGATAGACTTGCTCGGGTAAGCGCTCTGCGCCGAGGCGCCGAATGCGGACACCGCGAGCGCTATTCCAACGGCCCAGGTTTGCATACACGAGCCGGGCGACATGCTCCGTTGCGCTTTGTCAATGTTGGGGGTCATCATGAATTTCTCCTGACGTAACTTAACATGGGAGAGTTTGTCATTGGACGAGCGGGAAGGACCACGGCGACGCCTGCTCGGCCGTGCGGCCAAGCGGGTCCCATTCCGCCACCGTGTCCCACACCGTCTCACCGGCCTGCTGCGTCTCGCTCCTGAGCGCGGCGAAGTCCACTCCAGGGATGACGCCGCCTTCCATGCGGACCACGCCGTCGACGATGACGGTGTCGACATCGTCGCCGACGCCGCATTCGACGATGCTCTTGACCGGGTCGCGGACCGGGCCAAGGCGCAGGCTGTTGCGGCCGGTGAGATCTATGACGATGATGTCGGCGCGCGCTCCGGGCGCGAGGCGGCCGAGGTCGTCGCGTCCGACTGAGATAGCGCCGCCCAGGGTCGCCGCGCGGAACACCTCGCCCGCGGTCGCGGCAAGGTAAGTGTGGCTCATGATCTTGCCGAGATAGGACGCGGTGCGCATGTTCATGATCATGTCGCGCGGATAGGTGTCCGAGCCGATCGACAGATTGACGCCGGCTTCCTGGTACTTTTTCCAGCTGTCGAGCACGCGTGCGCGCCGCACGATATTGATCGGGCAGTGCGAAACCGTGGCACCGGCGCCGCCCATGAGTTTGAGATCGCAGGCGACCGAGTAGTTGAGATTGGGATTGTCGGCGATGAAGTTGCCGTGCCCGATATTAAGGGTCGGACGAAGCAGGCCGAGGTCATCCAGAAGCTCGATCGGCGTCATCATGTGCTCGCGCACGATATCGTGGAATTCGAGGACGCTGTAGGCCGCGTGAGTTGCCACCGGCAGCTTCAGCTCATCGGCAGCCTGACGCGTGCGCCGCAGCAGTTCGACGCTGGAGGTCTCCACCTCGCGCGGGACGAGGATGCCGCGCACACGCCCGCCGGCCTCGCCGTCGTGTTTCGCGATCCAGTCGAGCGCGGTTTTGAGTCCATCGAGCCCCAACGCGTCGTTGCGAACTCGCTTCAGCCGCCCCTGCTCGTCGCCGACCCAGCGTCCGCAGTCGTAGCCGGGCGCGAGATAAGCACGCGTGCCGAGACGCGTTACTTCCGCAAGCAGCGCGTCCTGCACACGCTCCTGGCTGCCGTACTCGATGAAGGTCGTGACGCCGTTTCTCAGGAGTTCGGCGACGGTGAACGTCGCGTTGAGCTGGAACGCCGCTTCCGAGCCCGCGTCGCCATGCTTCAGATAGCGCGGGTCGCCCTTGACGATTTTGCCTTCCTTGGGAACGCTGATCTCGAGGAACGGCTGACCGTAGTACATGGGCCGGCCCGTATCGGTGATGAGCCGGTG
>JACPTJ010000079.1 GCA_016192835.1 Betaproteobacteria bacterium | reverse complement strand
TCTGCAGCAGCTCTACCAGAAGCATTATGCCGGCGAGCCGTTCGTCGACGTGCTTCCCGCGGGCAGCCATCCCGACACGCGCTCGGTGCGCGGCAGCAACCTGTGCCGCATCGCCGTGCATCAGCCGCAGGGCGGCGCCATGGCGGTGGTGTTGTCGGTGATCGACAATTTGACCAAGGGTGCGGCCGGGCAGGCGGTACAGAACATGAACCTCATGTGCGGCTTGCCGGAGACGGCCGGGTTGGAGCAGATCGCATTAATGCCTTGATCAAGAAACTCAAGAGAATGTTCGGTATCTCGGCGCCGCGCATGGCGGTGCGCGCCGCGATCCCGTGGTACTGGCGCTGGGCGGGGCTGCTCACACTGGCGCTCGCAATCCTGCTGCTCGTGCGCGTGACTTATGATTTCGGCAAGAAATTCGCCGGTTTCGACCAGGGCGAAGCCAACCAGGAAGTGCAGCGGTTGGCCGAAAGCAATGCCAAGATGCAGCACGAACTGGCGCAATTGCGCGGCCAGCTCGCGCAAAGTGAACGTCAGTTGCAGATGCAGGACGCGACGTACGTCGATTTGGTCAAACAGATGAAGGCGCTGACGGCGGAAAATGCGGCGCTCAAGGAAGATCTGGCGTTTTTTCAGACTTTGATGCCCTCCAGGGGCAAGGACGGCGGGGTGGCAATCAACCGGTTTCTGGTGCAGAATGATGCCCAGCCCGGCGAATACCGCTACCGGCTGTTGCTGACGCAGACCGGCAAGCGCGGCAAGGATTTCCGCGGCAACTTGAAGTTTGTTGTTAATTTGCAACAGGATAGCAAGGAAGTGGTCATGACCCTTCCGGCCGAAGACGACAAGGAAGGCGAGGGCTTCAAGCTGAATTTTCGTTTTTACCAGCGCATCGAAGGCGCATTCCGCGTTGCCCCGGATGCGGTGGTGAAAAGCATGCAGGTCAGGGTGTTCGAGGAGGGCAGCAGCGAGCCCAGTCTGACTCAGACGGCCAATGCGACTTGAACGGGAGGGCTATCATGTTTTTTGGAAACAAGGGCAATAAACCGCAGAACCGGATCGACTGCCTGATCGGTTCAGGCACGATGATCGAAGGCAACATCACATTCACCGGTGGCCTGCGCGTCGACGGTCATGTGCGCGGCAACGTGATGACCGCCGAAGGCAAGCCCGGTACTCTGGTGCTGTCCGAGCAGGCGTGCATCGAAGGCGAAATCCACGTTTCGCATGTGGTCATTAACGGCACGGTCGTCGGCGCGGTGCATGCGGTCGAGTACGTGGACCTGCAGGCCAAGGCCAATGTCACGGGGGACGTCCATTACCGCACATTTGAAATGCAGCTCGGCGCGGTGGTGCAGGGACGTCTGGTGCCTCAACCCGATGGCAAATCCGGCAACGTCGTGACATTGAAACCCGCTTCCGCTGAATGACCGGACGGCATCGCGTATAATAGCGTTTGTCTCAAATCAGGCAGGAGCACGATATGAATGCAGTCACCGAGATGCCCGCTCCGCTCGAGTTCAGCGAGAGCGCGGCAAACAAAGTCAAGCAACTGATTGACGAAGAAGGAAACCCCGAGTTGAAACTGCGGGTGTTTGTCACCGGCGGGGGCTGCTCCGGCTTCCAGTACGGTTTTACTTTCGATGAGGCAATCAACGAGGACGACACGTCGCTGGAGAAGAACGGCGTTACGCTATTGATCGATCCGATGAGCCTGCAATATCTGGGTGGCGCCGAAATCGACTATCAGGAAGGCGCCGAAGGCGCGCAGTTCGTGATCAAGAACCCGAATGCGACCTCAACCTGCGGTTGCGGGTCTTCGTTCTCGGCCTGATTCCCGCCTCCGCCAGCATGAAAAAGGGCGCCGCGGGCGCCCTTTTTTTTAGGCAAGCAGCCCGGGCATCGCAGGAAAATCAGTCCAGACTGGCGAGATTGGTGCCGCGCAAAAGATCGAGGCGCTGGGCGTACAGTCTGGTGTTCTGCTCGAACCTCGGCTTCTGCTCGAGCGTGATAGGAGGCGCTTCGGGCATCGCCACGCGCAGCGGGTTCTGATGCACGCCGTTGATGCGGAATTCGTAATGCAAGTGCGGGCCGGTCGCGAGTCCGGTTGCGCCGACGAAGGCGATCACCTCGCCTTGTGCGACGCGCTTGCCTTTACGCATGCCTTTGGCGAAGCCGGACAAGTGGCCGTACCAGGTGGTGTATTTGGATTGATGGCGCAGCACCACCAGGTTGCCGTAGCCGCCCTGGCGGCCTGCGAATTCGACCACGCCGTCGCCGGCGGCCTTGACGCGCGTGCCCCTTGGAGCAGCGTAGTCGATGCCTTTGTGCGCGCGCCAGGTCTGCAACACCGGATGGAAGCGGGCATTGGTGAAACCTGATGAGACGCGCGAGAACTCGAGCGGCGAGCGCAGGAATTGTTTGCGCAGATTGCGGCCATCGGGCGTGTAATAAGCGCCCTGATTTTCAGCATAGTTGAAATACACCGCCCGATACGCTTTGCCCTGGTTGATGAATTCGGCTGCGAGCACGCGCCCGGTCTTGACCACTTCACCGCGATGATACGACATCTCGTAGACGACACTGAAGCGGTCGCCTTTGCGCAGGTCACGATGAAAATCGATGTCGGTTGAAAACATGTCGGCGATCTGCGTCGCCACCGCATCCGGCAAGCCCGCCGCGTCAGTCGCGCCAAACAGCGAGCTGCGGATTTCCGCCGACGCCATCAGCACTCGCTGCTCGAGCTGCGCCGGCATTTGCGTGACCGCGAACCCGTTGTCATTACGGTCGACCGCAAGCAGGTTGCCGCCATTCAGATAACGCAGGCTCACGAGCTTGCCGTCGGCACGCGTGGTCACGCGCACGGTTCTGCCGGGGATCAGCTGATACAGTGCTTTGGCCTGCTTGTGGTCGCGCAGGAATTTCGCTGCGGCGGGATCATCGACCTGGAGCCGCGCCAGCAGGCTTGCAAAGGTGTCGCCGCGCTGAATGCGTTCTTCGCGCGTGAACGCGGGAACGCCGTCGGAAGCTGGCGCCAGCGGCGGCAGCGTGAGTTCCTCGACGACGGTGTTGACCGGTACTCTTTCTACGATGGTGTGCGGGGCGATGCCGAATGCGGCAACGACGCCGAAACACGGCAATGCAATCAGAGCGGCAGCAATGCGGTGACGGATTGGGAACTTCCGTACCAAATCAAACAGTTTCTGAGCTAAAATCATCCCGTTCGCTGGTTGTTCCAAGCGCTCCCCCTTTAATTGGCGAGAAGCTTAACAGAACCGGATGGATGCGCAAGTCCGGATTTCACATCGTGCAATCGAAAACATGAAAACGGTGCCGCAGTGCCAGCGCTGAAAGAACAACTCGAAATCATCAAACGCGGCTGCGAGGAATTGCTGATCGAGGCCGAGCTGGCCGACAGACTGAAGTCGGGCAAACCGCTGCGCGTCAAGGCCGGCTTCGATCCGACCGCGCCGGACCTGCACCTCGGTCACACGGTGCTGATCAACAAGCTGCGCCAGTTGCAGGACCTCGGCCATCACATCGTGTTCCTGATCGGGGACTTCACCGGCATGATCGGCGACCCGAGCGGCAAGAACACGACGCGCCCGCCGCTCACGCGCGCGGAAGTCGAGCGCAACGCCGAGACCTACAAGGCCCAGGTATTCAAGATACTCGACGCGGGCAAAACCGAGGTGGTCTACAACTCGGCATGGATGGACCGGCTCACCTCAGCCGATATGATCAGGCTTGCCGCGACGCATACCGTCGCGCGCATGCTCGAGCGCGATGATTTCGGCAAGCGCTACAAGGCGAACCAGCCGATCGCGATCCACGAATTCCTCTATCCGCTGGTGCAAGGCTACGATTCGGTTGCGCTGAAGGCCGATCTCGAACTCGGCGGCACCGACCAGAAATTCAACCTGCTGATGGGACGCGAGCTGCAGAAGCATTACGGCCAGCCGCCGCAATGCATCCTGACCATGCCGTTGCTCGAAGGCCTCGATGGCGTCAACAAGATGTCGAAGTCGCTCGGCAACACCATCGGCATCACCGACAGCCCGCACGAGATCTTCGGCAAGCTGATGTCGATCTCGGACGAGCTGATGTGGCGCTATATCGAGTTGTTGTCGTTCGCGCCGCTCGCAACCATCCGGCAATGGAAACAAGAGGTCGGGGCCGGCCGCAATCCGCGCGATGTCAAGGTCGGCTTCGCACAGGAAATCGTCGCGCGCTTCCACGACCGCGCGGCGGCGCAGGATGCGCTCGCCGATTTCGAGACGCGCTTCAGGCAGGGCGAGATTCCCGCCGATATTTCCGCCGTCACCGTCGCATCCGGCGCCGACGGCATCGCGATTGCCAACCTGCTGAAGGAGGCGGGGCTCACCGCCAGCACATCCGAGGCGCTGCGCATGATCGCGCAGGGCGGGGTCAAGCTCGACGGTGAGAAAGTCAGCGACAAGGCCCTCAAGCTCGCCAAAGGCGCCCAGGTCGTGGCGCAGGTCGGCAAGCGCAAATTTGCCCGCGTCACCGTCGGTTGACCCGCGGGTGCGAGGTTTGCCTGCGCCCGGTTACTCCGGCGCGGCTCCCCACAACTGCTTCAGACGCGCATAGCGCCCGCAACCATTGACGTAGAACTTGTAGCGCACCGGATTCTTGAGGTAGTAATCCTGGTGGTAGTCCTCGGCCGGATAGAATTCGGTGGCGCGCGTGATTTCCGTCATGATCGCGCCCTTGAACGGCTTCGATTTCTCGAGCGCCGCTTTGGACGCGTCGGCGAGCCGCCTCTGGTCATCGTTATGGTAGAAGATGCCGCTGCGGTATTGCGTGCCGACGTCGCAGAACTGCTGGTCCTTCACCGTCGGGTCGATGTTGCGCCAGAACACGTCGAGCAATTTCTGGTAGCTCACTTTCTGCGGGTCGTAAACCACCTCCACCGCTTCGGTGTGCCCGGTGCGGCCGGATGAGACTTCCTCGTAGGTCGGGTTCTTCTTCTGGCCGCCGATATAGCCCGAGGTGGTCGAAACCACGCCATCGAGCTTGTCGTACGGTGGCTCCATGCACCAGAAGCAGCCGCCGGCGAAAACCGCCTTGGCATGACCGGGTTTGACGGCAGCCGGCTTGGCCGCTGGTTTAGGCGCCTGGGCTTGGCTGATTGTGGCGAGACCAAGCAACAGGGCAGCCGCGAAAACCAGCACTGCATCACGAACTTTTAGCATGTTCATCCTCTCCAAAATGATTGCGCCGTCATTGTACGCGTGTTGATGGATTATGATTGACGCTTGGTCGCGCCGCTTACGGTTTCCTTACTTTATCAGCGCAATCACCTCCGCTGTCAGGAAATCGTCCCGCTCGGGACTAATGACGGCCTAAACAATCCGGAAAGGAATTCCGCATGACACCGGCTGTTTCTGGTGCCTGGAGGCGGTATTCGACGGCCTGCAGGGTGTCGAGTCAGTCGAATCGGGGTATACCGGAGGCAAGATTGCGAACCCGACTTACCAGCAGGTATGTGACGGCGACACCGGCCATGCCGAAGTCGTGCGTGTGACGTTCGACCCGCGGACGATTTCGTTTCGCGAAATCCTCGAGGTGTTTTTCGCGATCCACGACCCGACCACGCTGAACCGCCAGGGCAACGACGCGGGAACGCAATACCGCTCGGCGATTTTCTACCACACGCCAGAGCAGCAGGCGGCAGCGGAGCAAGTAATCGCCGCGCTGACCGCGGGAAAAGCTTTCGGCGATCCGATCGTGACCGAAGTGGCGCCGGCGCAGACGTTCTACGTCGCCGAGGACTACCACCAGGAGTATTTCGCCAACAACGGCCACCAGCCGTACTGCCAGTACGTGGTGGCGCCGAAGGTGGCGAAATTCCGGAAACACTTCGCCGCCAAGGTCAAGAAGTAGGCGCCGCGCCGCTTCCCGGGTTCGGATTGCCAAGCCGGCGGCCGGAATCAGGCACCGGTCCCGAAACGATTATTGTGCGTCACCATCGGCGCAAACCCGAATCGGGCAGGAGACAGCTCCCGTATTCATTTTCCCGCGGCCGGGTGCCGCATGTCACAAAGTTGTAACAATCGGCGGTTAGACTTGGCGCCTCACATGGAGAACGTGTCATGCAGACAAGGAGAAATGTTATGACGAACAGGAAATATGCAACGTTGCTGGGGGCGCTGATCGCAGGTGCGGTTGCGGTGGTTGCGGCATCCGCCCAGGCGCAAACCGTCAAGATCGACGGCTCGAGCACCGTCTACCCGATTTCGGAAGCAGTAGCGGAAGAATTCCAGAAAGCCAAGAAGGGTACGATCAAGGTGACCGTCGGCATTTCCGGCACCGGCGGCGGTTTCAAGAAGTTCTGCCGCGGTGAAACCGATATATCTGACGCATCCCGTCCGATTCTGGAAAAAGAAATGAAGGATTGCGCAGCAGCCGGCATCAAGTACGTCGAGCTGCCCGTAGCGTACGATGCGTTGACTGTGGTGATCAACCCGAAGAATACCTGGATCAAGGAATTCAAGGTCGAGGAACTCAAGAAGATGTGGGAGCCCGCCGCCCAGGGCAAGATCACCAAGTGGAACCAGGTCAATCCCGCATGGCCGGATGCTCCGCTCAAGCTGTTTGGTGCGGGTTCGGATTCGGGCACGTTCGATTATTTCACCGACGCGATCAACGGCAAGGAAAAAGCGAGCCGCGGCGATTACACCGCGAGTGAAGACGACAACGTGCTGGTGCAGGGCGTGTCGCGCGACGTCAATGCGATCGGCTACTTCGGCCTGGCCTACTATGTGGAGAACAAGGACAAGCTGAAGGCGGTTCCCATCGTCAACAAGGGCTCAACCAAGGCGGTGTCTCCTGGAATCGAGACCGTGATGGACGGCACCTATCAGCCCCTCGCCCGCCCGATCTTCATCTACGTGAGCGAGAAGGCGATGGCGCGGGCCGAGGTGAAGGAGTTCGTCGAGTTCTACCTCACGCACGGCGCAAAACTGTCCAAGGAGGTCGGCTACGTGCCGTTGGGCAAGCAGCACTACGACCTGGCGATGAAAAACTTCAAGGCCAAGAAGCTGGGCACCGGATTTGGCGGCAAAGCCGAGGTCGGCGTCAAGCTGGACGACCTGCTGAAGCGCGAGGCCAAGCTCTAATACCAGCGATTTGGAACAGACTGGGGGGTGATCCGCCCCCCTTTTTTTGCCGATGGTTATGCGCTCCTCAACCTGAGATAATTCACGAATCCAGTCCTGATGACCTCGATAGCTCACGCTCCCGGATTAGACGCGATGTCGAAGAATTTCGTCAGCGACAGACTTGCACGTCGCAAATCGCGCCATATCAAAGAGCGCGTCATCGAGTTCATCCTGTTCCTCGCTGCCTTGTTGTCGGTGGCCACAACGGTCGGCATCGTGCTGATCCTGCTGAAGGAGTCCTATGACTTTTTTCAGCACGTATCGCTGTGGGATTTTCTTACGGATACGCAGTGGACGCCGCTATTCTCCGACGCGCATTACGGCATCATGCCGCTGCTTTCGGGCACGCTGGTGAGTTCGGCGGTGGCGCTGCTGGTGGCGATCCCGCTCGGTACCGTCATTGCGATCTACCTTTCCGAATTCGCGCCGTTCTCGGTGCGCGAGGTAGCGAAGCCGTTCCTTGAGTTGCTGGGCGGCATTCCGACCATCATCTACGGCTATTTCGCGCTGCTGTTCGTGACACCGCTGTTGCAGAAAATCTATCCTGGACTGCCGGGGTTCAATCTGCTTTCCGCCGGCCTGGTCATGGGCATCATGATCATTCCCTACGTGAGCTCGGTCAGCGAAGACGCGATGCGCGCGGTGCCGATGGCCCTGCGCGAGGGTTCTTACGCGATGGGCGCGACGCGCTTTCAGACGGCGACCTGGGTGGTGACGCCGGCGGCGTTTTCGGGTATCGCGGCGGCCTACATCCTCGGCATCTCGCGCGCGGTCGGCGAAACCATGATCCTCGCTGTGGCAGCCGGCATGCAGCCCAATCTTACCTGGAACCCGCTGGAACCGGCAGCGACGATCACCGCCTATATCGTGCAAGTGGCGCTGGGTGACCTGCCGCACGGCAGTATCGGCTATCAAACCATTTTTGCGGCGGGACTGACACTGGTGCTGCTGACGCTGTTTTTTAACGTGCTCGGCCACCTGCTGCGCAAACGTTACCGTCAGGCGTACTGATATGAGCGACTCCTCCGTCGGATTGCAGGAAATACGCGCGCTGATCGCCGCGCACAAGCGCTGGGACGTCATTTTCGGCGTCGTCGGCCTGCTGGCGCTGATGGTCGGCGTGCTGACCTTCGCCGCGTTGTTCATCGAGATGGTTATCCAAGGCTTGCCGCGGCTGTCGTGGGATTTTTTTACTTCCTTCCCGTCGCGCAAGCCCGACCAGGCCGGCATCCTGTCAGCCTGGATCGGCTCGATCCTGGTGATGGTCGTCACCGCGCTCGCCGCTGTGCCGTTGGGCGTGGGCGCCGCTGTTTACCTCGAAGAATACGCACCCAAGAACTGGATGACCGATCTCATCGAGATCAACGTCACCAATCTCGCCGGCGTGCCGTCCATCATATACGGCCTGCTCGCGCTGGGTCTTTTTGTCTACCAGTTCGGGCTCGGCCAGAGCATACTCACGGCAGGGCTTACGCTGGCGCTGCTCATTCTGCCGGTTGTCATCGTAACCACGCGCGAAGCGATCCGCTCGATTCCGGGGGCGATCCGCGAAGGCGCGTATGCGCTCGGTGCGACCAAGTGGCAGACCACTTCCGACCACATCCTGCCGTATGCACGTGGCGGCATACTCACCGGTGTGATCATCGGCATGTCGCGCGCCATCGGCGAGACCGCGCCGGTGATTACAATCGGTGCGCTGACTTTCATCGCGTTCCTGCCGCCGCCGCCGGTGCAGGGCGAATTTCCGTTCCTGTCGTTCGAGTGGATCATGTCGCCGTTCACGGTGATGCCGATCCAGATGTTCAACTGGACCTCGCGGCCGGAGGCTGCCTTCCAGCATAACGCCGCGGCGGCCGGCCTGGTGCTGGTGGTCATGACGCTGTCGATGAACGCGCTGGCGATCTATCTGCGCTATCGCCTGAGGAAGAAGGTCAAATGGTAACCGTCGCGATGCCGGCAGCACTCCCCGGCACCAGCCCCGCCCCTGTTCAGTTGCCGAAGGCGGAGGCTAGAGGCCTCAGCTTTTCCTACGGCACGTTTCAGGCCCTGCAGCACATCGACATGGCGATTTACGAGCGCAGGGTGACCGCGCTGATCGGGCCTTCCGGCTGCGGTAAGTCCACGTTCCTGCGCTGCTTCAATCGCATGCACGATCTTTATCCCGGCAACCGCTATGAGGGCGAGATCCGGTTATTCCCGGACAATACCAATCTGCTGGACCCGAACGTCGACCCGATCGAGGTGCGCATGCGCATCTCGATGGTGTTCCAGAAGGCGAATCCGTTTCCGAAGTCCATCTACGAAAACGTCGCGTACGGCCTGCGCGTGCGCGGCGTCAAGCGGCGCGTGACGCTCGACGAGAAAGTGGAAGAAGCGTTGCGCGATGCCGCGCTGTGGGGCGAGGTCAAGGACCGCCTCGATGATCTCGCGTTCAATCTTTCCGGAGGGCAGCAGCAGCGGCTGTGCATCGCGCGCGCGCTGGCGACCGACCCGGAAATGCTGCTGTTCGACGAGCCGACGTCGGCGCTTGACCCGATCGCGACCGCGAGCATTGAAGAACTGATCACGGAACTGAAGAACCGGGTGACGATCCTGATTGTGACGCACAACATGCAGCAGGCAGCGCGCGTTTCGGATTACACTGCTTATATGTATCTCGGCAAGTTGATCGAATTCGGCATCACCGACGATATATTCATCAAGCCGAAGCGCAAGGAAACCGAGGATTACATCACCGGACGGTTTGGATGAATCCGTCCCAGGAGCGATCACCATGACCCAAAGCGAGCATTCCTCGAAGCAATACGACATCGACCTCGAAACCCTGCGCTCGCGCGTGCTCGAGATGGGTGGCCTGGTCGAGTCGCAGATCCTGGCCGCGATCGACGGGCTTATGGCGGGAGACCTCGTTGCGCTCGATGCAGTGGTCGAGGAAGATCACCGGGTGAATGCATTCGAGGTCAACATCGATACCGATTGCAGCCACCTGATTGCCCGCCGTCAGCCGGCGGCGGGCGATTTGCGCATGGTGCTCGCCGTCATCAAGATCGTGACCGACCTCGAACGCATCGGCGACGAGGCCGCCAAGATCGCGCGCATGGGAAAGCAAAGCCACAGCCGTGACCGGATGCCGAGCGCGCCGATTGCGGCGGTCAAGCACGTCGGGGACATTGCGATCGGCATGCTGCGTAAGGCGCTCGACGCGCTCGCGCGGCTCGATCCGGCTGCTGCCGCCGCGATTGTGCGCGAGGACGCTGCAATCGACGAGGAATTCCGCTCGATCGTGCGGCAGTTGATCACGTTCATGATGGAAGACCCGCGCACGATTTCCACGGCAATCGAGATCCTCTGGATCGCGAAGGCGATCGAGCGCATCGGCGACCACTCCAAAAACATGGCGGAACAGGTGATCTACATCGTCAAGGGTACTGACGTCCGCCACACCTCAGTCGAGGCGCTCGAGCGCGAGGCGCTGAGCTGAAACGGGCCCCGCGCGATGCCGGTATGAGCAGCGATATTCTGGTGGTCGAAGACGAGCCTGCGATTCAGGAGCTGATCGCGGTCAACCTCGAGCACGCCGGACACCGCGTGCAGCGCGCCCACACCGCGGCCGAGGCCGACGCCATGATACGCGAGGTCCGCCCCGACGTGATCGTGCTCGACTGGATGCTGCCGGATATTGCCGGCACGGCTTTGGCGCGCAGGCTGCGTTCCGATACGCGCAGCAAGGACATTCCGATCATCATGCTGACCGCGCGCGCGCAGGAGCGCGACAAGGTCGAAGGTCTCGAGTCCGGCGCCGACGATTACGTCACCAAGCCGTTTTCGCCGAAGGAGCTGCTGGCGCGGATCAAGGCAGTGCTGCGGCGGCGCGCGCCGCAGCTCACCGACGACACGATCGAGATCGAAGGTTTGCAGCTCGATCCGGCCGCACATCGCGTTTCCGGACGGGGCAATGAACTGCAGCTCGGGCCGACTGAATTCAAGCTGCTGCATTTTTTCATGACGCACCCGGAGCGGGTCTACAGCCGGGTGCAATTGCTCGACCACGTCTGGGGCGATCACGTGTTCGTCGAGGAACGCACCGTCGACGTGCATATCAGGAGACTGCGGCAAGCATTGGAGCCGACCGGTCACGACCGGTTGATCGAGACCGTGCGCGGCTCTGGCTATCGCTTGCACGGCTGAACCCCTGCTCTGAGTCATTGACGCGATAACCTCCATCGAGCCCGCGTGGACCACCTCCTGCTCCGTACCCTGATCGCCGTTGCGCTGTTCGCGGCCGCTGCGGTGCTGATCGGCTTGAGTTTCGGCGCTACCGCCGGTTGGGTTTCGTTTTCCGTCGGTGTTCTGCTGTTGCTGTTTCATCATATCAGGCACGTAGACCGGCTCGTGCGCTGGCTGCAGAACCCGACGCCCGGACGCGTGCCGGATGGCCGCGGCGCATGGGACCATGTATTTGCCGTGCTCCACCGCTACGAACGCTTGCAGACGCGGCAGCACCAGCAACTCGCCAGGACCCTGGCCCGTTTCCGCCAGGCCGGGCGTGCGCATCCCGACGGGGTGGTGATACTCGACGCGGACAACCGCATCGAATGGTGTAACGATACCGCCGAGAGCCATCTCGACCTTAATATCGAGACCGATGCCGGCCAGCCCGTCACCAACCTCGTGCGCCAGCCGGAGTTCGTCGCTTACGTCGAGTCCAGGGATTACGCGCATCCGGTCGAGCTGCGCGCGCCGCGCGGCGCCGGCGTAGTTCTGTCGGTGCAGATCATCCCCTACGGCGACGCGCAAAAACTGCTGCTGTCGCGCGATATCACGCGGCTGGAGAAGCTCGAGACGATGCGCCGCGACTTCATCGCCAACGTGTCGCATGAACTGCGCACTCCGCTCACCGTGCTGTCGGGATTTCTCGAAACCATCAAGGAGCTGAAACTCGATCCCAAACGGTCGCGGGATTATCTCAACCTGATGGCGGAACAGAGCAAGCGCATGGAGCGCATCGTCGACGATCTCTTGACGTTATCGACGCTGGAATCCGCGCCGGGCCCGTCGCTCGATGAACGCGTGCGGGTCGCGCCGTTGCTCGACCGCCTGCGCGCCGAGGCCGAAGCATTGAGCGGCGGCAAGCACAAGGTCGTGCTCGATGCCGAGGCGGGTTTCGATCTGCTGGGCGCCGAGAACGAAATCGCCAGCGCTTTCGGCAACCTGATGAGTAACGCGATCCGTTATACGCCGGCCGGCGGCGAGGTGCGCCTCACGTGGCGCGCCTCCGCGAATGAAGCGGAGTTTGCGGTGCAGGATACGGGCATCGGCATCGCGCCCGAGCATATTCCACGCCTCACCGAGCGCTTTTACCGGGTCGATCGCGGCCGCTCGCGCGAAACCGGCGGCACCGGTCTCGGGCTGGCCATCGTCAAGCATATTCTGACCCGGCACCAGGCGACCCTTGATATCGCCAGCGAGCCGGGCAAAGGCAGCCGCTTTGCGGCGCGTTTCCCGGCGCGCCGCGTTGTTCCCGTTACGACGATACCGGAAGGTGCCGCGGGACCGCGCGCGTCAACTTTGCGGTCGGCGTCTTGAACCGGAGGACGATCGTGGCGGCGACAGCGGCTTCCCGCGTCAGCATTGCGGCGCGTTCTGCGGTCCTTGCGGCAGTTGCCAGCGGCGCAGAATCGCATCCGGGTTGTCGTTGTGGCGCGGGTGCGGAGCTTTGGACGCGGTGCCGGCGGCGATCCAGCCGACGAGAGTTTCTCCCGGTCCGCAGAAAGCATTGCAGATCGCCGGGTCCGCCGCCTTGCGCCCGCTCAGCACCTTCGCGCCATAGCCCATCATGTGCAGCGCAGTCAGAAAATTGGCAAGCGCGCCGCCCGCGGCCAGCCATTGCTCATGCGGCGGTACCCGGGGGTGGCCGCTCTCGATACGCACGACAAAAGCCACGAGCAGAGGCCCCAGCATCGCGCGGTTACGCTCTATGACAATTTCTTCGTCAGGCTTGCCGCTCCGGCGCGCAAAATCGGCGAAAAGCTCTCCCAGCACCGGCCGCATTGCGTCCGGAATCAACACAAAGCGGAACGGCAGCAGTCTCTGGTGATCGGGCGCCCTGAGCGCCGACCCAACCGCGAGCCAGACCTGCTCCTCGGTGGGCGCCGGGGGTACCAGGTGCTTGGGGCCAACCGAGTGGCGCGTGAGCAGTTGTTTCAGCGCATCGCTGCACGCGAGCTCGCTGGACTTCCATTCGGCACGCTCATTCATGAAATTTTTGCTGCTTCCATAATTACGAAACGGTCGGTGAGTTCGGCGAGCTCACGGTAAAAGCCGCTTTGCGCGCCGGCCCTGACGGCCGCTGTGAACGGGCCGATCCAGGAGCCGAGGTGCGCGTCGAGGAAACGTTTTCGAAGACCGGCCATTGCCGTCAGCGCTTCCGGGTCGTCATTGCGGCGCGCCTCATTTTCCCGGTAAATAAGCAGATAGAGAAACTCCAGCTCGGCCGCAATGTGGTCGGGCAGTTCGCGAAAATCCTCGTCAATCTCGAATCCGCCCTCATGGTAAAGTTCCTGGACCGCCATCGTCGAGTCCTGCATGAGGGTTTCCTCTCCGTCCAGCCAGACCGATCCGTACGGTTTGGCGACGATATGGGAGGGGCCGAGGAAAAGCCGCGTGTAATCGACCAGCAGGCTCGCCGGTCCTGCGGCGGAGAATTCCTCGCCCAGCCAGCGCGCGTGCATCGCGAGGTCCGGGTGTATCCGCGTCGCGGCATCGAGCATCGAATCGAACACCTTCTCTTCCGCGTACTCCGGACCCGGCTGGTAGTAGCATGCCGCCAGAAACCGGCAGAGGTTCTCGCGAGCTGCTCCTTGCTCCTGGTCGTAATGTGGCATCCGGACTCCTGAAATGAAAAAGGGGGCGGTGGACCGCCCCCAATTTTAACCCCGCGCCCGGGGACATCAGGCCCTGGCGCTGTACTTCCCAATGTAATGCACGTTCGGCCTGGTTTTCTTGTCCTCCTGCAGGCGGAACGACCTCTCCGCCTTCAGCACCCTGGCGATCTCGGAATTCGGATCGTCCTGGTCGCCGAAGATTCGCGCTTTGGCCGGGCAGACCTCGACGCACGCCGGCTGCAGGCCGTGGCTTACGCGGTGATAGCAGAACGTGCATTTCTCCACCACGCCCGCTCTGCGGATTGGGTCCACATCCGCCCCCGCCGCGAACTGGTTCATCGCGGGAGTAGCGGCCCCTGCCATCCTGGCGGTTTCCGCTCCCGACGCCGTGCATCCCGGTATCATCGCCGACTTGTCGGTCCACTGCGGCTGGGTGCTGGCGTCCGGCGGATTGAAGCTGATCACGCTGTAGGTCTCGCCGTTGAGGCTCTTGGCATCGAGTTCGGCGTGGCTGTACGGACAGGCGTTCTGGCAGGCCCGGCAGCCGATGCACAATGCATCGTTGTGCATCGTGACGCCGTCCGGTGTTTTGAACATCGCCTTCGGAGTGACCGGGCAGGCCGCCACGCACGGCGCGTCCGTGCAGTGATTGCACAGCACCGGCATCACCCAATGCGTCACACTCGGGAAAGTTCCTACGGTCTTCATGACCAGGTCGGCCCAGTTGTGGCTCTGGCCTTTGGCGCGGGTGCGGGTGTTGTTCTCGGTTTTGCAGGCTAGCGTGCAGCATCCGCAACCTACGCATTTCTGCAGGTTGATGACCATTCCATACCTAGGCATCTGGATTCTCCTTCAGTTCGGGTATTCGGTAATCAGGCTTTCTGGACCTTGACGCCCGTGAAACCGCCATTGCGCGCCGTTGCGCCGCTCAGGCGGTCGTAGTCGTCGACCAAAATGTCATTGTTGTTGCCACCGCGCGGCTGCGCCCTGGCGTAGTTCCGTGCGGCGACGCGGCCGTACGCCCAGTGTCCCTGGCCGTAGCACTTCGCGACCGTGCCGGGCCGCACGCCTTCCCAGAGCTTCAGCTTGGTGACCATCGACCCGGCCACCGAGGAGACCTTGATGGTGTCTCCGGTCTTGAGGCCCAGCTTCGCGCCATCGGCCGGGTTCATCTTCAGCACGTCATCCCAGGAAACGTCACCGGGGTCGACCTTCTTGAACTCCTGGTACCAGGGCAGATTCTGCGAACGGCCCTCGCGGTTCAGGCGCGACTTGTAGTCGATGAAGTCGAACGGGTACTCGGTGATGCTGCCGTGGCGCTTGGGTGGCTCGTAGTGCGGCACGTATGCCAGTTCGCCGCGGGCCACGTAGCCGGAGACCGTGAGAATATCGTCGACCGTGGTCTCGTATTTCTTGGCGTGCTCGAGGAGGCCCTTCTTCGCGGTCTCGCTGTAGAACTCGAACTTCTTGGTCGCCGTGGCAAACTTGCCGCCCCAGCCCTTCTTGAAGCTGTACTTGGCGCCGCTGTACATTCCTTTCTTACGGAAATCGGCCCAGCCCTCGATCTTGTCTCCCGGCAGCGGCTGTTTGGGCATCCACAGTGGCGCGCTGGAGATCTTGGCGGCGATCTCGGTGAACTCTTTTTCGTTCGCCGGGGTCTGGCCGGTCTCCGGATCCTTGAACTCCTTGGAGTAATAGTCGAACAGGTTCGGGAAACCCCTGGCCTTCAGCTTCGCGGCGAGCAGCCACATCACCTCGGTTTCTTCCTGCTTCACGTCCCACAGCCGTTTTCCTACCGGCTGCTGGATCGTCGCGTAGCCGTAGGTGTTGCCCATGTTGGTGACCACCGAAAAACCCTCGCTGGAGTTGTACGTGGATGGCAGCACAATGTCGGCGAACTGGGTCATCTCCGAAGCGTTGGTGACCATGTGCGCGAAGAACGGCACCGCAGCCAGCGCCTTTTCCCAGCGCGCCGAGCCGGTGCACGAGAAGGCGAAATTGCTCCACGAACTCAGCAGCACCTTGACCGCGCCCGGATCCTTGAGCATGGTGTTGGCGATGTTGTTGGTCACCACTCCGCTGCCGGGTCTGGCGTTCATCATCGCCGGCATGTCCTTGTCGCCGCGGCCGTCGATCTTCTTCTGTTTGCCGGCAGCCTTGGCGACGTCGTCGAGGTAAGCGTCGGACTTCGGGAACGCACCGATCGGAACGCTGGAGCTCTGCAGCGTGCCGCCTTCGACGTCGATCGAGCCGAGCAAGCCGTTCAGCGCATGCACCGCCATCGCCGCATACGTGCCGCGCGGATTCATCGCCACACCGGGCCCCATCCACACCGCGACCCTCGGTGCCGCCTGGCCCATGGCGCGTGCGACGCGAATCGTCTGAAACATCGGAATCAGCGTCTCTTTTTCCGCCCATTCAGGGGTGCGGTCTTTCAGCTCGAGGTTCCACCACTTGACCAGGCCATGGGTCTCTTTTTCGACGAAAGCGGCCTCGTCCACCACCTGGCCGGCGACAAACAGGTTATATCCGTCCTTGAAATCTCCGACAAACTCCTTGTTCCACAGCCCCTCCGTGAGGAGCACATGTGCGATGGCGCCAGCCAGCGCACCGTCGGTGCCAGGCTTGACCGGCAGCCATTCGTGGGCCTTGGCTGCCGCATTGGACAAGCGAGGATCGACCGCGATGACCGTCCCGCGCGCAAGGATCTCCCCAAACTTGCCGATCGTGTTGGGCACCATCCGGTTCGACGCCAGCGGGTCGCAGCCCCATGCAACCAGACACATGGTGTTGCCGAGGTCGTAGTCGCGGTAACCGAAAAAGCCTTGGGTCAGGCCCGGCCCCATCTTTTCGGCTTCGGCGCAGATGGCGCTGTGTGAGAAGTAGTTGGTCGTCCCGTAAATCCTGGGCAGCGTGCCGTACAGGAGGTTAGTGGACGTCGGCGAGTAACGGCCACGGATGTAGGCGAGCTTGTGCGCCTCGTCGTTCCTGCGCAGCTCCATCATCTTGCCGGCGACGATGTCGAGCGCTTCGTCCCAGGTAATCGGGACAAACTTCGGATCGATGCCGCGTCCCTTTTTCGGGTTGGTCCGCTTCATCGGCACCTTGATCCGGTCGGGA
Organism: Betaproteobacteria bacterium; assembly: GCA_016192835.1. Lineage (GTDB taxonomy): Bacteria > Pseudomonadota > Gammaproteobacteria > Burkholderiales > SG8-41 > PALSA-1004. The sequence continues at coordinate 1,184 of JACPTJ010000079.1, read as the reverse complement.
TCGTAGGTCTGCTGCGGGATCAGGTGGCCGCGGGGGCAAACGTAGCCGCCGTTGGTCTTGCTCGACGGGTTGCCGCGCACCCGCACCGCGCGGCCGTTCTGTACGAAGATTTGGATCGCGCACCATTGGGTACAGCCCTGGCAGGCGGTTGACACCCACTCGCCCTTGGCGGGACCTGCGGGTTTAGCCTTGCGCCGCGCCATCGCGCTGGTTGCCGGTTGGGCCAGAGGCGCCCCGGCGATCAGCAAACCGCCCGTCGCGACCGACGCCTTGATGAATTCCCGCCTGGTCAGTTTCATACCCAAATCTCCTTTGCCGCTGTCAAAGTTGAAAATTCATACTCAAGACTGCGTTAATTCGAGGGTTAGAGTCCGCGTAGCGCGCTTCACGCTCGAATCTCCGTCGCGAACGTCCTGAAGAGTATGCTCAGGATGACCGTGCGTGACGGAGCGCCATTGAGTATGGTGTAGGGCGTTTCAGAATTGAAGATGATGCTGTCGCCCGGCATAAGATCCGCGGCTTCAATCGCTGTCCGGAATCCGGGGGTTCCGCCGATAACAAAGTGGACAGCGGAGAAATCCCCGAATTCCAGGCTGTCGCAGGCGCTTCCCATTTCCATTTCCGTGCGCAAAATCTCCAGTGTGTCACTCTCGTAGATCACCTCGGTAAGCACGCCCCGATGCTGGCGCGACCGCACGCTTTGCTCACGCCTGACGATCTTGAAGCCGCTGTCCAAAGGTGACATTTCTGCTTCTGAGATTGGACTTGCACTATTGCTCGCAAGATTGATGCCAAGGCTTGCGGCGAGGCGGCGGTCGTATAAGTATTTAATTTGGCGTTACTTTTCGCCAAGCCCGCGAGCGTCGTTCAGGGGCGGGAAATGGAAGATGCTTGCAGTTTGCAATGGAAATCTCTAATCAATTGAAAATAAATGCCTTTCCAGAATTGCATTTTGCAACAGGAGAGCAAATTGCAATGCTGATCCCCTTGCGGCAGCCGGCTTAGGATGAATGGCACTTACATAAGCTGTGGGCATCGGGAGCTCCTGCCCTTCAAGGCCCTTGCGGGGAGAGGCGCGTTGGAGCGGGCGCAAGGGGTGCGATCGTGAAAGCGGGCCTGATCCGGCGTAGGGTGCGCTTGCGCACCATGCAGAAAAGATGTCCGGATTCATGCGACGCCATCAC
>JACPTJ010000519.1 GCA_016192835.1 Betaproteobacteria bacterium | reverse complement strand
GTGCGCTGTGTTTTCACCGGGACCCAGACGCTGACCCCAGCAATGTACCTGAAGGCCGAAGCCATGTTCGGCCCGGTCGTGCGTATCACCTACGGCAAATCGGAGTGCACCAATCCGATTACCGTGCTCGATCCGGAAGCCACGCGCGCATTGTTCGGCGAGCGCAGCAATGAGGCTGGCGCCTGCGTCGGCTGGCCGGCTGCTGGCGTGGAATTGTCAGTCCACGCGGACGACGGGGCAGTGTTGCCAGGTGGTGACACCGGCGAGATCTGGCTGCGGGCCAAGCACATGTATATCGGGCAGATCGATCCGGAGGGGTTTCATCCACTCGCGGAGGGTGAATGGCATCGAACCGGCGATTTCGGCCACCTCGATCAACGCGGACGGCTTTGGCTCGAAGGACGTCTCGCGGACGTCATCAAGAGCGGAGGCTACAAGGTACTGCCGGACGAAATCGAGGCGGTACTGAGCGGGCTTCCGGGCTGTGGCGAGATCTGCATCGCGGCGCTGCCTTCGGAATACTGGGGTGAGGTTATCGTTGCGGTTGCCGAAGGCTCCGGCGACATCTGGCAGGCCGAAGCGGAGCGCCGCGTCGCGTCGCTGTCCAGACACAAGCGGCCAAGGCTGTGGCTTGCGCTCGATGCGCTGCCGCGCAATGCGCAGGGCAAAGTCAGTCGGCGGGAAGTGCGCAGCCGGATATTGTCACGCTACGCGCTCATCGACGGCCCGCATCCGCGCCTCGCGCCGGTCGGGTAGCGCTAACGCGCCGAGCCGCGCGCTCACTCGATCTTGATGTTGCCCTTCTTGATGATGTCGGCGAACCGCGCCTGCTGTTCCTTCAGGTAGCGCGTGAATTCTTCCGTGCGGCGGTACTCCACCTGGAGGCCGACGCTGGCGATGCGTTCGCGCACCTCCGCGGACTGCATGGCAGTCTCCACGGCGGCTGCGATCCGATCCACGATCGGCTTCGGCGTGCCCGCGGGCACCATCACGCCGAGCCACGCCCCGACATCGAAGCCTGGCAGGTTGGCGGCGGTGGCCAGAGGTTCGATTCCCGGCGTCATCGCGCTGCCTTTAGCGAGCGAGACGCCATAGGCCTTGAGGCGCCCGGATTTGACGTGCGGCATGGTCGCCGCCGCCGTCTCGATCGCATACGCAATCTGGCCGCTGATGACATCCGTGAGAGCGGGAGAGCTGCCCTTGTATGGCACGTGCGTCACCTGCAACCCGGACAGATTGTTGAACCACTCGGCTATCAGGTGTGCGGTGGCGCCGGTGCCTGAGGACGCGAAACTGTACTTGCCGGGGTTGGCCTTCACCAGCGCGAGGAATTCCCGCACGTTCGCCGCCGGGAACTGCGGATTGGTCACCAGCAGGTACGGCGACAGGCCCACACCGGCCACCGGCACAAGATCCCGATTGACATCGAAGGGCGTTTTCTGCAAGAGCGGATTGACGGTGACCGGGCCGCTCGACGCGGCGAGGATGGTGTAGCCGTCGGGCGCGGCTTTGGCGACGACGTCGGTGCCTATCATACCGCCGGCGCCCGCGCGGTTGTCCGCCACCACCTGCTGGCCGAATAGTTCCGACAGCTTCTGCGCGAGCACGCGTCCGACCAGATCCGTCGCTTGCCCGGGCGGCCACGGGATGATCAGCCGCACCGGCCGATTCGGATAAGCCTGCCCGGAGGCTGTCGAAGGGGTCTGCTGTGCGATCGCCGCACCTGCGAATACGAGTACAGCCACGAACAGAGCGATGCGCTTCATGCCGTCTCCTTCAGCCAGGAATTGGAAGTCGTCGTGTAACCGCACGTAATTTGCCACCGGCTTGGGGCGTTGTCAAAGCGCACGGCTGACCGCTTACCAAAATGACCAACAGATGAGTCTTGTATCGACCTGGTAGCAGGCATGGTATTGTGCCGTTAGACCACGATCTTTCGATGCATGAAACAGCTATTTTTCGCGATGGTTTTCTACGCTGCGTTGCTCGCAACTGCCGAGGGCGCGGTTGCCGAGACGTATCCCAGCAGGCCGATCCGCTTCATCGTGCCGCAAACGCCGGGCGGGACTTCTGACATTGTGGCGCGGATGGTTGCGCAAAAACTCGCCGAGGCGGTGAAACAGCCAGTGGTCATCGATAATCGCGCCGGAGCGAGCGGAACCATCGGCACGGCGATCGCTGCCAAAGCGCCCGCCGATGGCTATACGATCGTTCTCGCCTATACGGTTCACACCACTTCCGCGGCGCTTTACGCCCAGTTACCCTATGACCCGGTCCGTTCGTTCGCGACCGTAACCATCCTGGCGACTGCGCCGCTGCTACTCGTGGTACCTCCCAGGGTTCCCGCAACTACGGTGGCCGAATTCATCCGTGTCGCCAAGACCGCGCCTCGTCCTCTCACGTTTGGCTCGGCGGGCAATGGCAGCGGCGGCCATCTCGCCGGAGAACTTTTGAAAGTAATGGCACAAGTGCCGCTGGCGCACATACCTTACAGAGGAACCGGGCAGGCCATCACCGAGCTCATCGGCGGACAGATCGATTTCATGTTCGCGGCAATCATTCCGATTCAGCCGCACGTCAAATCCGGACGGCTGCGCGGGATTGCGGTCAGCAGTACGCGGCGATCGGTTACCGCGCCTGAGATTCCCACGGTAGCGGAATCCGGACTTGAGGGATTTGAATACATCGGCTGGTACGGTGTGCTGGCCCCCGCGGGAACTCCTGGTGCCGTCATCGCGCGATTGCACGCGGAATTCGTGAAAATTCTTCAGTTGCCCGATTTACGGGAACGCTTGTTGACCGATGGCGCCGAGACGATGGGCAACTCGCCCGCGGAGTTCGCTGCATTCCTGAAAGCGGAGATGGAACGCTGGGCCAGGGTCATCAAGCAGGCTGGAGCGAAGATCGACTGAGGCGGAGAGCGGCCCGTCATGCTGATCGCAGATGCGCAGGTTCATATTTGGGCGGCCGAAACGCCGGAGCGCCCGTGGCCGCCGATTATCGATCCAACGCAAAGCCGGCCGCATAAACCGGAGCCCATCACCAAGGACGACATGCTGCGCGAGATGGCGGTCGCGGGAGTCGGGCGTGCCGTGATTGCGCCGCCGGTATGGGAGGGGGTGCGCAACGATATCGCGTTGGCCGCGGCGCAGGCGCATCCCGAGCGCTTCGCGGTCATGGGCCGGGTCGACCT
>JACPTJ010000518.1 GCA_016192835.1 Betaproteobacteria bacterium | reverse complement strand
GCCGAGGGCGCGGTGCGGCCGTTGCCTTCGGGGCGATTCACACCGAACGCCGCCCACAGCAGGTCCGAGAGCACCCGCTGCGGCAGCGGGGCTTTCATTGCAGAACCCCGGTGACGATCACGTCGATCGCCTCTTCGGGCGCAAGGCCGTGCGCCATTAGCGTCTCCAGCTGGGTCTGGTCCAGCGCGAGCATGGTAGCGCTCGCGCCGGTCGCGCTTCGCTCCCGATGCTGTCGAACGACACGATCGAACTTTCGCGAAGAAAAAAACAACATTACCCCTTTTCCGCGATCAGACCTTGATTTCCGTCAACCGCAACGCGGAGAAGCACAAGCTGGCCTGCCGCCCGACTTGCGCCCCTGTGCGCGTAGCGCTCCGCCTCACCCGTCCTTGACGTTTCAATTGCGTTGATCCACGTCAATATCGGACTTGTTATTCGAGCGATAATGGCGCTTCGCCCCAACCGATGGAGATCTCACCATGACCATGCTCAAAGTCATCGAAGTCCTGGCCCAATCGGATAAAAGCTGGGAAGACGCTGCGCAATCCGCAGTAGAGGAGGCGGCCAAGAGCGTCCGGAACATCAAGTCCATCTATATCAAGGATTTCGAAGCGACCGTCGACAATGCGCGCCTCGTGAAATATCGCGTCAACGCGAAGATTTCTTTCGTCTTGGAGTAACCGCGCTGGAGCGGCTTCAGCAAACGCCTCAACGCCGTTCCACGTGAGCGCGGGGATCGCACGTGTGCGGTCCCGGCTCGCAGTCTGGCACTTGGACCAAACGCCCGCGCATGCCGAGGCGCATCCGCCATGGAGATCGTCGCCTTACTCTTTCTGATCGTATTGAACGGCACATTCGCAATGTCGGAGCTTGCGCTGGTCTCCTCGCGCAAGCCGCGGCTGCAGCAGTGGGCGGACGAGGGACGGCGCGGGGCGGCCGGTGCACTGGCGCTCAGCAGCAATCCAGCCAACTTCCTGTCGACCATACAGATCGGCATCACCGTCATTAGCATCACGAGCGGCGCCTTTGCCGAGGCGACGATCGCGCAGCGGCTTTCGGCATGGCTTTCGACGTGGCCGGTGACGGCCGATCATGCGCCACTTCTCGCCACCACAGCCGTGGTGACCGCTATCACCGCAGTTTCACTGATCATTGGAGAGCTCGTTCCGAAGCGTCTGGCGCTGCTCAATCCGGAGCGGATCGCGAGCGCCATGGCGAGACCGATGAGCTGGCTGACCATGGCTGCTTACCCCGTCGTGCGGCTGCTGAGCCTTACGACAGGAGCCGTGTTGCATCTCATCGGGATCCGGCCGTCGGCCGAGCCGCCGGTGACCGAGGAGGAAATACAGATCCTGATGGACCACGGAACGAGGGCCGGTGTCTTCGAAGCGCATGAGCGCAAGCTCGTCTCGCGAGTATTTCGCCTCGACGAGCTGACGGTGGAAGCCATCATGGCACCCAGGGGAGACATCGTTTATCTGGACCTCGACCAATCGAAAGATGAAAACCTGCGCCGCGCCGTCGCGAGCCATCATTCCCGGTTTCCGGTTTGCCGCGGGAGCCTCGATAACGTGCAGGGACTGATATTCACGAAGCACTTGCTTTCCGACGCCATCGCTGGAAAAGGGCTCACTCTCGAGGCTCATCTCGTCGCGCCCCTTTATGTCCCGGAGACGATCACTGTGATGACGCTCGTCGAGCTCTTTAGGAAGCACCGCGAGACGGCCGCGCTCGCCGTGAACGAATTCGGCGACGTTCAGGGCCTGGTTACTCTCCACAACGTCATGGAGGCGCTGGCCGGCGACATCGCTGTGGCTGGCGAGGAGGGCGAGCGGGATTTCGTCCGCCGCGAGGACGGATCCTGGCTGATGGACGCCAGCATGACGCTCCAGAGGTTCAGAGATGTTCTCGATCTGCGCGGATCTCTGCCGGCCGAAGAGGAAGACACCTATCACACGCTGGCCGGTTTCGTGATCACGCAGCTCGGCCGGATACCGCGCGCCGGCGACACGTTCAATTGGGGCGACTACCGCTTCGAGGTCGTGGACATGGATGGAAATCGTGTCGATAAAGTCATCGTGGCACGGGAGGATCGTCACGCGCCCGTTGCCGCCGCTGAACTGAACCAGGAACAATCATCATGCCAGTGAGACTGAGCGACAATTACGACCGGGAAGCGGAAGTTCCGCTTCCTTTCGCTGTCGTGCGCGAAACGGTCAGACGCAACCATCACAGAACGCCGCTGCCGCCGCGCAGGCGGGCGTGAGCTGGTACGTCATCGACAGCGTCGAGGAATTGAGGAAACTGGCCGGAATCAAGCGCGACGCGCACCTCTGCCTGCGCATCGAAACGCAGAACATCGGCAGCGACTGGCCGCTCACCGGCAAGTTCGGCGCGGCGCAGGCGCCGGTCACCGTTTGAAGGCGGCGCTCCCGGCGCTCGAGCGCGCATGACGCAACATCTGCCCAAAATGAAGATACTGGTCGAATGCTATGCGGGATATCGTGGCGAGGAGGAGCCGCGTGCATTCACGCTCGGCGAACGTCGCTTTGTCATCATGCAAATCCTCGACCGCTGGCTGGCTCCCGACCATCGCTATTTCAAAGTGAGCGCCGACGACGGCTGCACGTACGTCCTGCGCCACGACACCCAATCGGGTGACTGGGAGCTCGCGGGCCTCGTCGGACGCGAGCGGGCCGCGACGGGCGGCGGTGTTATCCACTGACCGATAAGCAGTGCGCAGCCGTGGATAAGAACAACATCGTTAGAAAGGTTCACGCGGCGCTCGAGTACGAGCCGCGCGTGAACCTCCATCGGCATCCGATCAGAATCGGGTATGCCGACGGGGCAGTCGTGCTCGCGGGCGAGGTCGAGAGCATTGCAGCGAAAAAGCTTGCCCTGGAACTGGCAGGCGCGGTCGAAGGACCGCGCGGCGTAGTGGACCGGCATAAGGTCACCTGGGCGCCGGCAAGCCAGGATCAATTCACATTGCGTCATGTCGGCATTTGAACCCGGTGATAAAATCGGTCCACCAACGGGTTACGCCACGAGTTCGAGTGTGACCCCCGCCTCCAATACTTGCCCGGGTGGTGAAACTGGTAGACACAAGGGACTTAAAATCCCTCGCCGGGTCATTCCGGCATGCCGGTTCGAGTCCGGCCCCGGGCACCAGAGGCTAGTCAAAGTGAGCCCCTATTGTGACTAAAGTCACATCTTCCTGAAGCAATTCGACGTATTATTTCTCCGGGTGTGGTGGAAGTCACATTTTACGTGTGATGAATTTCACATTATTCGACGCCCGAAAGCAGAGGAAGCAGATATGGATCCCAGACGGCATTTGCTGAGAAACGCTTGGATCACCCTCGTCGCATCGCTCGCCCTGGCGACGGTGTTGGCCCTGCCGGGTCGCGTCAGCGCAGCCAACTTGACCTTTGACTATGGCGTAGTAACGGTACCGACGACGCTGTATTGGGGCCCGCCGTCGAGCCCGAGTGCGAACGGGTTTCTTCACGGACCGTCCGAATTATTTATAGATCATATCCTGTTCCAGACGAGCAGCCCTTTCACCGCGCAGCTTTTCAACAACTTTAATAACTTCAGCAATTTCTCTCAACTTTCGGTCAGTCTTCGTGATGATGTTACTCACGTAGTCGCTTACGCTGCTGATCCGAACACTCCGACCGCTCCTTTCGCGTGGTCGAATGCCACCCCGTCCGGCTCGATCGCGGCGGGAAGCTACCAGCTTCACATCACCGGCACGATGGCTGCCTCCATTACACCCAATCCCACCGGTGAATCGGGGGGCATAATCCTGGGGGCGGCCACGGCGCCAATTCCGGAACCGGAAACCTACGCGATGATGCTGGCGGGTCTTGGCCTGATGGGATTCGTGGCGCGGCGCCGGAGACAGAAATAAGCCGCTGCGATTCAGATTGCAGCAACCATAAAAACCCCGCTTCGGCGGGTTTTTGCTGGCCGGCTTTCGCCGGCATGACGGAATCATGGCCGCGGCGGCAATTTCCAGCGAATCGCTAATCGACTGGACAGCCACGCCAGCGGTGGTAAGCTCTAGCGTGGAACTTGTGCCGGCACCCGGCTGTCGATATTTATTTGGGGCATCAAGAGCGTGATAGTCTTCAATCTGATGTGCAGCAATGACCACCCCTTCGAAGGGTGGTTTGCGTCGGCTGCCGATTTCGAGCGACAGCAGCAGTCGACGCTGCTGAGCTGTCCGACTTGCGGCAGCAATCGGATCAACAAGACGCTGCACGCGCCGTACGTGAACACCGGCAGCGCGCAGCCGCCTTCCCGACGAGAGCCGCAGGCGAACGATGGAGTGGAACAATACGCCAACGTCGCGGACCCCGTGTCGCAGCTCATCGAGCAGTTGATTGCAAACACCCAGGATGTGGGCGATGCGTTCCCCGAAGAAGCGCGCAGGATTCATTACAAGGAGGCGCCTGAGCGCAGGATCCGCGGTAATGCATCCCGCGATGATGTCGTGGAGATGCGCGAGGAGGGCATCGAAGTCATCGCGTTGCCGATCCCGCGCTACCGTCTGGACAAATCGCACTGACCGCAATCGCTACGGTTGCATCCAAATCAACCACAGGAGGCCCTATGTACAAGCACATTCTGCTGCCGACCGACGGATCACCGCTTTCGCAGAAGGCGGTGAAGCAGTGCATCCGACTCGCCAAATCCATCGGGGCAAAGATCACGGTCCTCAATGTCACACCCGAATTCCAGATGATCATGGATGAAGGCTTTGTCATGCCAAACGCGGGGGTGGTCAAGAAACGCTTTGAGGAAGAAACCGGAAAACGCTCGAAAAAACTCCTCGCCGAGGTGACAGCCAGCGCGAGTGCGGCGGGCGTCGACTGCGACAGCGTGTCGGTGAGCAGCGGCGTGCCATACGACGCGATCATCAAGCAGGCGAAGAAAGCCAAGTGCGATCTGATCATGATGGCCTCGCACGGCCGCAAAGGCCTGTCGAGCATCCTGCTCGGCAGCGAGACCGCGAAAGTGCTTACGCACTCGACCATCCCGGTGCTCGTGGTGCGGTGATTGATTGCGGGCGGCACCCGCCGCCTGCCCCATGAACGATCTGTCGTCGCTCCTGAGCCCGCGCTCGATCGCCATTCTTGGCGCGTCATCCGATTTCCGGAAAGTCAACGGCAGGCCGCTCAAGTATCTGCTCGAAAAGGGCTATACGGGCAGCATCTATCCGGTCAACCCCAAGTATTCAAAACTCGGCGCGCTCGATTGCTACCCGAGCGTCGCCGCGCTGCCGGAACCGGTGGACCTGGCGATCGTCGCAGTGCCCGCCCGATTCGTCGCGGCCGCGCTGGACGATCTTGGCAGGAACGGCGCCAAGGCGGCGATCGTTTTCAGTTCCGGTTTCGCCGAAACCGGGCCCGCGGGACGCGCGCTCGAGCAGCAGGTGGTCGCCGCTGCACGTGTGGCCGGGTTGAGGCTGTGCGGGCCGAACTGCCTCGGCTTGATCAACGCGTTCGAACGGGTGATCGCGACGTTCGGTCAATTCGCGGACGGCGATACGGCGCCGGGACCCGTGGGCTTCGTCACGCAGTCCGGTGCATTCGGCACCGCAATCGCGGCGCTTGCCCGGCAGCGTGCGCTCGGTCTGGGTTATTTCGTCAACACAGGCAACGAAGGCGATGTCACTTTCGTGCAAGTCATGCGCGAGGTGCTCGCCGATTCACGCATCAGGGTCGGCGCCGGCTATATCGAAGGCCTTAGGGAGGGTGCCGGGCTGATCGAGCTTGCCGACGCCGCGCTCGCGTCGGGCAAGCCGCTGGTGCTCGCCAAAGTCGGCAGGAGCGAGGCCGGCGCCCGCGCTGCGGCGTCGCACACCGGTGCGCTCGCCGGCGCCGACGCGGTGTTTGACGGCGTGATCCGGCAACACGGCATCGTGCGCGCGCGCAACGAAGAACACATGCTCGACATGGTCGAGGCGTTCGCCTGCTGCGCTCTGCCGCAGGGCAACGGGCTTGCCATCATCACGCAATCGGGCGGAGCCGGGGTGCTGATGGCCGATCGCGCCGAAGAACTCGAACTGTCGGTCCCGATGCTGGGGGAGACCACCCGGCAAGCGCTGCAGCAGGTCATCCCGGAATTCGGCGCCTGCGATAATCCGGTCGACATCACTGGACAATTCGTTGCCGAACCGGGGCTGTTGCGCGAAAGCGTCAGGATCGTGTTATCCGATCCCCAGGTTCACATCGGCATCGTCTGGCTGCAGCTGATGGACGCCTACGTGGACTCACTGGTCATGATTTTCGAAGAACTCAAGTCCCAGGTCAGCAAGCCTTTCATCGTGTGCTGGGTTGCGGCGCCGGAAAAAGCGTTGCGCGAACTGCGCGCGCGCGGCATTGCCGTGCTGCGCGGCGCCGAACCGGCAGTGGATGCGGCGGCAGCGCTGATGCGCTATGCCGAAGCGCGCCGCAACTGGTGCGTCGATCAGGACGCACGAATCAGACTGGGGGAGGGTGCTGGAGGAGGTGAACTCGTTTTCCCCGCGACGCGCGGTCCGGTGTCGACCGCGCTGGCCGCCCGCCTGCTGCAAGCGAGTGGCGTTACGCTCGCCAAGAGCGAACACGCGCGAAATGCTGACGCAGCGGTGGCCTGTGCCGAGCGCCTGGGCTATCCGGTTGCGCTCAAGATCGAATCGCCCGATATCGTGCACAAGACCGAGGCCAAAGGCGTCAGGCTCGATCTCAGGGATGCCGCGGCAGTCAAAGCGGCGTTTGCAGATATCACCGCCAATGCGAAACGCTGCCAGCCTGACGCTGCAATCGATGGCGTGATCGTGCAGGCGATGATCCACGGTGACGTGGAATTGGTAGTGGGGCTGAAACACGACCCGGTGTTCGGCATGGTGATCATGGTCGGGCTCGGCGGCATTTACGTTGAGGTGCTCAAAGACGTTGTGTTCCGCAAGGCGCCCGTGACCGAAGCGCAGGCGGGCCGGATGCTCGAGGACCTGAAATCAAGAGCGATCCTGGACGGGGTGAGAGGTAGCCCTGCGGTCGACCGCGTGGCGCTGACCCGGCTCATCAGCGCCGTGTCGTTATTCGGCGTCGCGGCAGGCGAACGCCTGCAGGAGCTGGATCTCAATCCGGTGCTTGCGGGAGGCGCCGGCGCAACCGCCGTCGATTGGTTGATGGTGTGCAATTAGTACCGCGGCGATGACGCGAAAATTCCTGCCATGGATGCTGGCATTGGGGCTCTGTGCCGGAAATGCGTGCGCTCAATTGCAGGCTACGCCGGTCACGGTATCCAATGTCGCGTACGAATTGGAGGGATACAGCATTCTTCCGCCGCAAGGCAAAGACTGGTTTGAGCTGAAGCGGGACCCGCAGACCGTATTTTTCGGCAAGAAGATCGCATCGCGCACGCATGCCTTCATTGCCACTGCAATGTCGGCACCGATTTCCGACAAATTCGAAACTCCCGAAGCGTTCCGCGAATACATCAGCAGGGTATTGCCCTTGCGGGGCGATGGGCGTCACAGGGTAATCGAGAACCGGGTGGAGATGGACAACGCGCCGGGCCGATTTTGCGTCAAATACCATACCAAGGCCGAAGACCGTGGCGCGCCCTACGCCGGAGGAACAGCGTTATTGGCGGAAACTTTCGGCGTCACGTGCCTGCACCCGGAAAATCCGCAACTGAATATCAGCGTCAGCTACACGGAGCGCGGCAATCCCTCCGAAACCAGTGCCGAATTTCGCGCCGAGGGCGAACGCTTCGTGCGCAGTCTCAAATTCACATCGCACCGGCCGTGAGGTGAATACGTTACACTAAGCGCTTTGCGCGCGAAAGGAACACGCATGGACATGCAGACGCTCACCGAAAAACTGGTTGCCCGCAAGGATGGCGCGATCGGCTGGATAGTCTTCAACAATCCGCAGAAGCACAACGCCGTATCGCTCGAGATGTGGGAAGCCCTGCCGGTGGTGCTCGACGAATTTGCGAAGGATGTGCAGATCCGTGTCGTGATCCTCAAGGGTGAAGGCGAGAAGGCGTTCATCTCCGGCGCCGATATCTCGCAGTTCAAGGAAAAGCGCGGCAGCGCCGAAGCCGTGCAGACATACAATGCCGCGTCCGACCGCGCCAGCCGGGCGCTCAGCGAGTTCCCGAAGCCGCTGATCGCGATGATACGCGGCTATTGCATCGGGGGCGGCCTGGGCGTCGCGACCTCATGCGACCTGCGCATCGCGTCGGACAATTCGCGTTTCGGCGTGCCGGCGGCCAAGCTCGGGCTCGGCTATCGCTACTCCGGCATCAAGCGTCTGTCCGAACTCGTCGGTCCGTCTTTCACCGCCGAGATCTTTTACACCGGCCGCCAGTTCGATGCGGGGGAGGCGCTGCAGATGGGGCTGGTGAACCGCGTGCTGCCGGTGGCCGATCTGGAAAAATACGTGCTCGATTACGCCACGACGATGACCCACAACGCGCCCCTGACCATCGCTGCGGTCAAACGCAGCCTGCTCGAATTACGCAAGGACCCGGGCGAACGCGACCTCGAGTTGTGCCAGAAAATGGTCGAGGACTGCTTCGCAAGCGAAGATTACGCCGAAGGCCGCACCGCGTTCATGGAGAAGCGCAAGCCGGTGTTCAAAGGCCGCTAGAGCCTGTTAAAATACGCGGAACACGACCTGAAGGGGCGTTTCGGCCCGTCATACAGCACCGGTAGATCACCAACCAGTGCCCGCTACCTAGTTGCGGCGCAGCAACCGAGGCAAATCTCTCATGTCACTCGATCCTAACAGACCCGATCTCACCATCGGCGTGCTTGGCACGGGCGCGATGGGGCGCGGCATCGCGCAAGTCGCCGCTGCCGGCGGAATTCACGTGTTGATGATGGACGCGCGTGACGGAGCGGCGCAGGAAGCGCACGATTTCATCGGCAAGATGCTGCTGCGCGCGGCCGAAAAAGGCGCCATGACGCACCTGGACGCGCAGGCCGCGCTCGGCCGCATCAGGATCGTCAATGCGCTCGCCGATTTCAAGCCGTGCCACGCGCTCATCGAGGCGGTCGCGGAAAATCTGGACGTCAAGCGCCAGGTGTTCGGCGAGCTCGAGGCCGTCGTCGCTCCCGACTGCATTCTCGCCACCAACACCTCGTCATTGTCGGTGACCACGGTCGCCGCCAAACTCAAGACGCCCCAGCGGTTTGCCGGATTTCATTTCTTCAATCCGGTGCCGCTGATGCGGCTGGTCGAAGTGATCTCCGGGCTGCAGACCGAGGAATGGGTGTGCGAGGCGCTGGCCGCAATCGGCAAGCGCATGACGCGCGAGCCGGTGCGCTGCACTGATGCGCCCGGTTTTCTCGTCAATCAGGTCGGCCGCGGTTTCACGCTCGAAGCCTCGCACCTGGTGTACGAAGGCATTTCCAATTTCGTTGACGTCGACCGCGTGATGCGCGATGTCGGCGGCTTCCGCATGGGACCGTTCGAGTTGATGGAGCTGACCGGCCTCGACGTCACCCAG
>JACPTJ010000526.1 GCA_016192835.1 Betaproteobacteria bacterium | reverse complement strand
GTTGAATATTGCAATGCCGGCCACGAACCGCCGCTGCTCGCGCGACGCTCGGGAGAGATTATCATCGTCAACGAGGGCGGCGGCCCGCCGCTTTGCGTGATGGAGGATTTTCCCTACGAGCAGGCGCGGTTCATGTTTTCACCCGGCGATGTGCTGTTGCTGATGTCGGACGGAATCACTGAAGCCATGAATCGCGACGGTGCGCTCTATGGACGCGATCGACTGATGCCGCTGCTTGAAGCGCATGGCGGTCGCAGCGTGGATGCCGCAGCCCTCGGCAACGAAATACTCGCCGCAGTAAAAGCCTTCGAAGCCAGCGCCGATCCCGCCGACGACCAGACGCTGGTGCTCGTTTCCTGGCGCGGCGCAGCGGGCCCCTGATTCAGTGCGGCGCGGCGTACGAAGCCTTATTCGACGCCGCTTTATATCCACGCATATTGGCAGGCGGCTCGATCTTCCCCAGCTTGGCAAGGCGCGCCTCGATCGCGAAGCGCGAGCGCTGGTGCTGGGCGGCGAGCTCGGGAATAGTCTTGCCGGCGTCGAACGCGCCGGCGAGTGCTTCGTCTTCGGCGCTCGACCACGGCTTGCCGGCATTTTGCGGAGCATTCTCGGCGCCCGCGGCGCGCTGCCTGGGTGCGGACTGCGAGTCCAGCGCTTGCACCGCGGTGAACAACGCCCGCACGGTATCGGGATGCTGATAAGGGCTGTCGGCGCGGAATACTTCGCCACTGTGCGGGTCGATGCCGTTTGCCAGCTGCTGGATAATTTTCATTGCAGTCGCTTTTTCCATGATGGTCTCCTGTGATTGTCCCCTGGGTTCCTCGTGTCGAACACTGTAACTATACCCAGTAACGCACCAGGAACCGGCAGGAGTACACGCGCTGGCCGGGCCGGTCGGCAAGAGACACCGCGAGCTTTCGAAGCCGGGGCCTGAGTCATGTCATTGCGGCTTGATACCCGCGGCTTTAATCACCTTCGCCCATTTCTCCGTTTCTGATTTGATGTAGCCCGCAAATTCCTCCGGAGTGCTGGCGACTACGTCCGCTCCGTCGGCGTTCAGGCGCCCTTTCACGTCCGGCGCGCGCAAGGCGCGGGAGACCTCCTGATACAGGCGGTCGATGATCGCACGCGGGGTTGCAGCCGGCGCCAGCACGCCAAACCACTGCGTGGCTTCATAACCCGGCAATCCCGCTTCCGCGATGCCGGGAACATCGGGCAGCGCCGGGGTACGCTTGACGGTAGTGACGCCGAGCGCGCGCAGCTTGCCGGCCTTGATATACGGAATGACCGTGGGGACGCTCGGGAAATTCGCCCCGATTTCGCCGGCGAGCAGGCTGATCACGCTCTGGCCTGAGCCCTTGAACGGCGCGTGCACCATGTCGATCCCGGCCATTGTTTTGAACAATTCACCCGACAGATGCGGGTTGGTGCCGAGGCCTGCCGAGCCGAACGTGATGCTGCCCGGCTTCGATTTGGCGAGCGCGATGAATTCCCTCACCGTTTTCGCCGGCACCGACGGGTGCACCGTCAATACGTTCGGCACCGTGACGGCCTGCGAGATCGGCGCGAAGTCGCGCAGCGCGTCGTACGGCAGCGCGCTGTACATGCTCGGGTTGATCGCCAGCGTGGATATGCCCATCAGCAGCGTGTAACCGTCAGGCGCGCTTTTTGCCACGATGTCGTTGCCGATGGTCGTGCCTGCGCCGGCGCGGTTATCGACCACCACTTGCTGGCCGAGCTGCTCGCTGAGTTTGTGCGCCAGAATGCGTCCGGTGATGTCGGTGCCGCCGCCCGGCGAAGAGGGAACCACCAGCCTGATCGTGCGGGTTGGATAACCCTGCGCAAGCACGCACTGCGCGCCCATTCCGGTCAAAGCCACCAGCGCCGCGATTGCAACTCTGTTCATGGCGAGCCTCCAAGGTTGGGGATGAAACTCCGATCGGTCGTCGATTAAGCGGGCATCAAACAATCGGGTTTGCCTGGCGCCGCTACTCGCCGCGTATGCCGGCTTGCTTGATCACTTTCGCCCACAGGTCGTGCTCGGCGCGGATGTGGGCCGCAAACGCCTGCGCCGAGCTACCGACAGCTTCCGAGCCTTCGGCGACCAGGCGTTTCATCATGTCGGGCGATTGCATTGCCTTCGCCGTCTCGCCGCTGATGTGGTCGACGACGGCCATCGGGGTCCCGGCCGGCGCGATGAGGCCGTACCAGTTGACGACGACGACCGGCACGCCCGCCTCGCCCAACGTGGGAACATCCGGCAGCGCCGGTGCCCGTTTCGCTGGCGTCACCGCCAGCGCGCGCAGGCGACCGGCCTTGACGTGGGACAGCGAGGAAATGATGGTCGCAAACGACAATTGAATGCGCCCGGCGAGCAGGTCCACGTAGGCTGCTCCCATCCCCTTGTACGGGATGTGGATCATGCGCGTTCCGGTTGCGATCTGGAACAGCTCGGTGCTCATGTGGATCGGGCTGCCGATTCCCGAGGAGCTGTAGTTCAGCTTGCCGGGATTCGCGCGCGCGTACTCCACCAGCTCCGCAGCCGATTTCGCGGGAATCGTCGGATGCACGACGAGCACATAGCCCTGCGCGGTGACCTGCGAGACCGGCGTGAAATCGCGCAAGATGTCAAAGCGCGACTTGTAGAGGATCGGGTGCACCACCGTGGTCGCGCTGATCATCATGAGCGTGTAGCCGTCCGGCGCCGCGTTGGCCAGGATTTCGAGGCCGACCAGGCTGCCCGCGCCGGGGCGGTTGTCGACGACGAAGGTCTGGCCGAAGGTGTCACCGAGTTTTTGCGCCAGTCCGCGTGTGACGGTGTCCATGCCGCCGCCGGCAGCGAGCGGAACGATCACTCGCGCCGGCCGGTTCGGGTAGTTCTGGGCGTGCGCCGGCAGCAGCATGAGCATCGCGAACAGGAATACAGGCCCCGTCATGCAATTCCATGTCTTCATCGTTGTTCCTCCCTGGACGACGTCCATAATACGCCCGCTTCAGCTCATCCCAACGAGCGCCACGCACGCGTGACGGATAAGCCTCTGTGACCCCTACGTCGCGTCGGCTTGCAGAATCCGGAGCGCGGCCTGCAGCGCTTTTTCGATGCGCGTTTTTTCCTTGGCGGCGCTCTCGTCGGTCCACTCCCACAGCCCACGCCTGGTTTTCATGCCGATGTGGCCGTTGGCGACCATGTCCTTCAAGAACTGCGGCGGAATTTTCTCGGCGTACAGATGCGGGTAGACCGAGCTGCCGGCATAGAAATTGGTGTCCCATCCCGACATTTCCTTCTGCATCATCGGCCCGCACGCGAGGAAGCGGAAACCGAACCCGTAGCGTACCGCGGTGTCGACGCCTTCGGGAGTCACTACGCCGTCGGCGATCAGATACAGCGCTTCGCGCATCATCGCATGCTGCAACCGGTTGCCGAGGAAGCCCGGGATGTCCTTGTTGACGCGCACCGGCGCTTTGCCGAGTTCCTTCTGGTTTTGCTCGAGCCAGTCGACGATCGCCTTGTCGGTGTGTTCGGCCTGGATTATTTCGACCAGCGGCACCAGGTG
>JACPTJ010000074.1 GCA_016192835.1 Betaproteobacteria bacterium | reverse complement strand
TCGATGACCGTATCGTCGAGCGCGCCGCGATCGATCGTGGTATTGGTGCCGATTTCGACGTCGTCGCCGATCAGCGCCCGGCCGATCTGCGGGATTTTCTTCCAGACGCCGTCCTCCTTCGCGATGCCGAACCCGTCGGATCCGATCACGGCCCCGGCATGCACAATGCAGCGCGCGCCGATCCGGCAGCCATGATATACCGTGACATTGGCATGCAGCCGGCTGCCGGTTCCTATGCTGGCTGCCTCGCCGATAAAGCACCCGGGGCCCACGATCGCGTGGTCCGCAATCTCGGCGTGCCCGCCGATGACCGCGCAGGCACCGATGCTCGCTGAAGCCGCGACGCGCGCTGATTTGTCCACCACCGCCGACTCGTGTATTCCGGGTTCAACCGCGGCCGGCGGATTGAGAAGTGCCGAAACGCCGGCGAAATAGGCGTAGGGGTTGGCGCTGATGATGCGCGGCAGGCCGCTCGCATCGCGCGTCTCGGGGCCGAGTATGACCGCCCCCGCCTGCGTGCGCCCGAGCTGCGGCAGGAATCTGGATTGCGTAAGAAACGTGATATCCGTGGGCCCGGCCGATTCGAGGGTGGCAACCTGGTGGATGCGAACGTCAGCGTCGCCTATCAACTCGCCGCCGAGCCGCTTGACGAGTTCGCCGAGTCTGAACGATTTGCGCTTGGACAAGGTTACTTGTCGCCGGCCAGCGCTTTGAGAACCTTCTCGGTGATATCGATGCGCGGGCTGCGGTAGACCGCTTCCTGCAGGATCAGATCGAATTTCTCCGATTCGGCAATCTGCCTGATGACTTTATTGGCGCGCTCGAACAGCGCTGCGAGCTCCTCGTTGCGGCGCAGATTGAGATCCTCGCGGAACTCGCGCTGCAGGCGCTGGAACTCCCGCGTCTGGCGGCCGAGTTCCTGCTCCTTCGTGCGGCGCTCGGACTCGCTCATGGTCAACCCATCTTTCTCGAGCTGTCCCTGCAGGGACTTGATCTGCTGCTCGAGCTTGCGCAGATGCTGCTCGCGCGGCGCAAATTCTTTTTCGAGCTTCTTGGTCGCGCGTTCGGCGGGCACCGACTCACGGTTGATGCGATCGGCGTCGATGAACCCGATTTTCAGCTCCGCGGCCTGCGCCACCAGGCTGCTTAGCGCCAGGGCCGCCGCGAGGATCAGTAATTCGAAATGCTTCAAGTTGGTCTCCTTAAACTGGTCCGGTTTCCCGTGCGGGCGCCGCGTGCGCTCAGAACTGGGAACCGAAAGTAAACTGAAATACCTGTTTCTTGTCGCCGATCTGGCTCCGGAATGGTTGCGCCGCGCTGATCTTGATCGGGCCGAACGGGGAAACCCAAAGTACCGCCAACCCGGCCGCAGCACGCAATTCGCTGAATGCATAGGATGAGCCGGCCACGCCGGCGTCGAGGAACGCACTGACCCGAACCGACTTGTCATTGCGCATTCCCGGGAACGGAAACAGCACCTCGGCGCTGCCGACCATTTTCTTGGCTCCGCCGACCGGATCGCCGTTGGCATCCTTCGGGCCGACGGTTGCAGCGTAAAAGCCGCGCAGCGAGCTGACGCCTCCGACATAATAATTGCGGAAGAACGGCAGCGGTTTGCCGCCGAGGCCGTTGCCGTAACCGATGTCGCCGTTCAGGTAGAGCGTAAAGTCGCGCGTCAACGGAAAGTATCTCTGATGCTGCGCATTGACTTTGTAGAAACGCAGAGTGCCCCCCGGAAGCCCGGTTTCCACGGACGCGCGGCTGATCGCGCCACTCGTGGGATAGATCGCGCTGTCGCGCGTGTCCCGCGCCCAGCCGACATTACCGAGCACCGCGGTGTTGTACTGGCCGAAGGTGTTGACGTAACTGACGATTCTGAGCGGGCTGTCGGCATATACCGTGATTCCAGTGTCCTCGTAGCCGAGGCCGAACGAAACCGTGTCGATATCGGTAAACGGCACGCCGATCCGCGCCTGGCCGCCAAGCGTAGACGTGCGGTACTGGCCGAGCGAGAGCGATGACGGATCCACGTTCCTCTTGTAGACATCGAAGCCGCGGCTCACGCCATCCACCGTCCAGTACGGCTGCGTGAACGACAGCGAGTAGACGGTATTGATCTTGCTGGTGTTGACCTGCACGCCTAGATGATTGCCGGAACCAAACACGTTTTGTTGGGTGACGCCGCCGCTAAGGACCACGCCTTCGGAACCGAAACCGGCGCCCAGCAGGACGGTGCCGGTCGGTTTCTCGACCACGCTGACGTTGAGATCGACCTGGTCGGTGGCACCGGGCACGGACGGCGTCTCGACGTTGACTTCCGTGAAATAACCGAGCCGATCGACGCGCTGTTTCGATTTGGTGATGCTGTTGGCCGAATACCACCCGCCTTCCAGTTGACGCATCTCGCGGCGTATGACCTCGTCCCGCGTGCGGGTGTTGCCGGCGACGTTGATACGCCTGACGTAGACGCGGCGTCCGGGGTCGACGAAGAACGTGAACGCGACTTTGCGCTGGGCCTTGTCGAGGTCGGGAACGGCGTTTACGTTCGCGAAAGCATAGCCGTCATCGCCGAGCCGGTCGCTGATCGCCTTGGTTGATTCCGTGAGCCGGGCGCGCGAGAAAACTTCACCCGCCTTCAGCTTCACCAATTTGAGCGCCTCGGCCTGCGGAATCAGGATCTCGCCGGCCAGCTTGACTTCCGAAACCGTATACTGCGGGCCTTCGGTGATGCCGATGGTGATGTAGACGTCCTTTTTGTCAGGCGTAATCGAGACTTGCGTCGAATCGATATTGAATTCCAGGTAGCCGCGATCGAGGTAATGCGAGCGCAACGTCTCGAGGTCCGCCCCCAGTTTCTGCTTCGAATACTGGTCGTCTTTGCTGAACCAGGTCATCAGTCCCGGGGTGCGCAACTTGAACAGTCCCGTCAAGTCTGCTTCCTTGAACACCTGGCTGCCGATGATGCTGATTTGCCGGATCTTGGCGATTTCGCCCTCGACGACGTCAAACCGCACCGCCACGCGGTTGCGTTCAAGCGGCGTGATGGTCGTCGTGATCTGCGCCGAATACTTGCCGCGGCTGATGTACTGGCGCTTGAGTTCCTGTTCCGCCTTGTCGAGCAGTCCCCGGTCGAAGATGCGCCCTTCCGCAAGGCCGATCGAGCGCATCCCCTTGAGCAGATCCTCCTTGTTGAATTCCTTGGTGCCCAAAAACTCGATCTGCGCCACGGAGGGCCGCTCCTGCACCGACACGATCAGCACGCCGTTATCGACTTCGAGGCTGACATCCCTGAAAAAGCCGGTGGCATAAAGCGAACGGATCGCCTGGGCGGCTTTGTCATCGGTCATCATTTCGCCGACCTTGACCGGCAGGTAGCTGAATACCGTTCCCGCCTCCGTGCGCTGGCTGCCTTCGATGCGAATGTCCTTCACGACAAACGGATCGAACGCATGCGCGGCGATGGCGGGCAGAACGCCGAGCAACACGAACAGGCATCGAAGCAGGCGCATTCTGTTAGCCGTAAATCAAGCGGTTGATATCGTTATACAGCGCAAAAGACATTAACATGAACAGCACCGCCATCCCGACGCGCTGTCCCGACTCGATGGCTTTGTCAGACCCGGGACTTCCC
>JACPTJ010000559.1 GCA_016192835.1 Betaproteobacteria bacterium | reverse complement strand
GAGATTGAAGTTCTTCTGGAACTGCAGGCGTTTTCTGGCCGCTTCCAGCATCGCGTTGAAATCCTGGCCCATCGGCAGACCGGGCAGATCGATGTCCATGCTTTCGGTGTCGAGCTCGGCCTGCAACTGCTCGGTATTGATCTCCTGGCCCGCGTACTTGGTGGTGAGGCGGATCACGATATTACGCAACTCGCGCACGTTGCCGGGAAACGCGTACTCGAGCCACATCGACATGGCCTTGGCATCGAGTTCAAACGCCTTGACCGCCGCCTGGCGTGCGTAAAAATCGCGAAACTGGCCGAGCAACAGGCGTTTGTCTTCACCCAGTTCGCGCAGCGGCGGCACGTTGATGGTGAACACCGAGACGCGATGGTAGAGATCCGCGCGGAAGCGCCCGTGGCGGATTTCCTGCCGCAGGTCGCGGTTGGTGGCGGCGATGACGCGCGCGTTGCTCACGCGGCTCTGGGTTTCGCCGATGCGCTGGTATTCGCCGTTCTCGAGCACGCGCAGCAGTTTCGCCTGCAGCTCGAGCGGCAATTCGCCGATTTCATCGAGAAACAGCGTGCTGTCCTGAGCGTCCTCGAAATAACCCGCGCGCGAGGTGGTGGCGCCGGTGAACGAGCCTTTCTGGTAGCCGAACAGCGTCGGCTCCACCAGCGTCGGGGAAATCGCGGCACAGTTCAACGCGAGCAGCGGCCGGGCCGCGCGCTGGCTCAGGCGGTGCAGCGAGGCGCTCAGGCGGTGCAGCGAGGCGGCTACGAGTTCCTTGCCGCTGCCGGATTCGCCCTCGATCAGCACCGGAAACGGCGCGTTCGCGTACTGGCTGATTTGCCGGCGCAGCTTTTCGATCGGCAGGCTCGCGCCGACGATCCCGCCGTCGCCGGGCTGGGCGCTGACTTCGGCGTCGCGGACCTGCAGCGCCTTGAGCAGCAGCTCCTTGATCTTCCCGGGATCGCACGGCTTGGCGATGAACTCGATAGCACCCAGGGTGCGCGCGTGCCGCGCGTTGGTTTCATCTTCCTGTCCCGACAGCACCAGGATCTTGATGCTCGGCGAGTAGGCGATCAGCTCGTTGATCAGCTTGAAGCCTTCGTCGGGGCGGTGCGGCGTCGGCGGCAGACCGAGGTCGATCAGCGCGAGCTGCGGCGGATGGTCGAATTGGCGCAGCAGGCTGATCACCTGCGCGCGCGTGCCGGCGGTACAGACGCTGAAATCGCGGCCGAGCGCGAAGTTCAGCGTGTCGGTGATCAGCGGATCATCATCGACGATCAGCAGATCCGGCTTGCCTTGTGGCGTGTCCAAATGCCTCCCCCTAACAGCAGGTTATTCTGCCAGATAGTTTTCCGGCCTGATAGCCGTGAGCGCAGGGTCGCATTTCAGGCCGGCGGCACGGCCTCGATGCAGCGCATGAAGGCCTGCTCGAGATCGCCCGTTGCGAATTGCCGGCACAGTTCAGCGGGCGTTCCGGCAAAGCGCAAACGACCTGCATGCATCACCGCCATGCGGTCGCAAACTTCGGCCACGTCGGCCAGCGCGTGTGAAGTGAAAAACACGGTGCGCGAGCGCTGCTTCAGTTCGCGCAGGTGTGACTTGAGCAGCGCGCGGGCCTTCGGATCGAGCCCGCTGGTTGGCTCATCGAGCACGTAGAGATTCTTGCCGCTCAGGAAGCACGCTGCGAGACCGAGCTTCTGGGTCATGCCCTTGGAGTAGGCGCGCACCGGCAGGCTGAGTGCCGCGAGATCGAGATCGAGCGCATGCAGCATGCGCTCGGCAGCAACGCGGTCGTAACCGGTTGCCTGCATTTCCAGCACGTACTTGATGAAATCCTCGCCGGTCAGGTAGTAGGGCGGATTGAAGCGCTCGGGCAGGAACGCAAGGCGCCTGCGCGCCGCGGTCAAGCGGTGCGGCGTGTCGAAAATTTCGATGCTGCCGCGGTCGGTGTCGCAAAAATCGAGCATGCATTTGAGCAGCGTGGTTTTGCCGGCGCCGTTGACGCCGACCAGACCAAAGAAGTCGCCGCGCGCGACTTCGAACGAAACGTCGTGCAGCACGCCGGCGCGGCCATAGTTCTTGGCAACGCCTGAAAAACGCAATGCGATTTCGGACATCGAGTGAACCCGCAACGCTGATGACGTATCTTATCGCATTGGAATCTGAAATAATCGGCCATCGCCCGTTCCACCGCCGCGCCATGCCACCTGCCGCTTCTTCGCTGCTGCGCCACCTGAGCCACAACAGCACGCCGTACCGCGATCCGCTGACGAGCCTCGATTGGGATGCGCTCGATACCCGCGACTACTGGCTGCCGCCCCAGGCAGTCTCGATCTGCGGCTTGCCGGAGTTCGCGACGCTGAACGAAGCGGTCAAACGCCGCCTGTCGCAGTATGAATTCATCAACGTGATGCTGTGCGGTCTGTGGCTGGAAAGGGTATTCATCGTCCGCCTCGGCAACGCGCTTGCGGGCGGAATGGACGCAGCGGAGCGATCCTGGCTGCTGCACGAAATCCGCGAGGAAGCCGGTCACAGCCTGATGTTCCTCAGGCTGATCGAAACGAGCGCTCTGCCGCTGCCGGAGCGCACCTGGCGGGGACCGTGGCTCGCCGATGCTTGCGCGCGGCGGCTGCCGGCAACGGGGCCGCTGTTCTGGCTCGCGGCCGCGATCGGCGAGGACATCCCCGACAAATTCAACCGCTATGTGCGGCAGCACGGCGGCGAGGTCAACCCCGTGATACACCAGGCCTGCACGCTGCATATCGTCGACGAGGCGCGCCATATCGCGTATGCGCGCGAGCAACTCGAAATCCACCTCGCGCGCACCGGAACACTGCGCCGGCGCTGGCTCGCCGCCGCGCTCGATCTGCTGCTCAGGCAGTTTGCGCTGCGCTTTTACTTTCCTCCCGCCGAGTTCTACGAGTTGGCGGGACTCACGCGCGGCATGTGGTGGCGGCGTGCGGCGCGCGCCGATCCGCAGCGCCGCGAGTTCGTGCGCGAACGCATGGCGCCGACCGTGCGCATGCTCGGGCAGTACGGCTTCCGGGTCGGACCGTTTGTTTAATTGCGGCTTGCTGAACTGACTGCCGGCTTGAACGCCGGCATTACGTGCCGCGCGATGCATTGCATCGATTCGCGCGTGACTTGGGTATCGAGTGCGCCGGCGCCGACCGCGCACAGCAGATTGGTGACGCCAGCCGCCTCGTACTTGCGCAGCTTGGCGGTGCATTCACCGGGGTCGCCGACGACCGCCATGCCGAAAGCGTCGAGCAGACCCAACGTGACCCCGAGCTTCATCAGCTGGCGAAAGCGCCCGAGCTCGTGGATCTGCTCGTAGCTCGGGTACAGCTTTTCGAGCACCGGCAGCGTGGCGCGGAACAACTCCTGGTAGAACCATTTGAACGCGGATGCGGCGAGCCGGCGCGCGCGGGCGCCGTCCTCCAGGCACAACAGACCGACGGTCATGCCGATGCGCGGTGGCGTGGCATCGCGCCACGCACGCCGGAAGTTCTCGATGTCGTGCCTGACCATGAACCACGGCTTGAAAGGCCCTGCCAGCACGCCGAGTTTGCGCCGTGCCGCCCAGAGATAGGTGTCCGGGCTGACCGCCGCGGTCCACAGCGGCGGATGCGGCGACTGCACCACGTGAGGCACGATATCGAGCGCCTCGCATTGGAAATGCGCGCCTCGGTAGGTGACCGGTTGGCGCGCAAAACTGGCGAGGATGATGTCGAGCGCTTCGTCGACGCGGGAGCGGCTTTGTTCCATCGCCACGCCGAATGCCGCGTATTCCGCCGGCGCAAAGCCGCGCCCGACGCCGATTTCGAGCCTGCCGCCGCTCAGGATATCGAGCGTGGCGATGCGTTCGGCGACATGCAGCGGATGGTGCAGCGGCAGCGGAATTACCGCATGGCCGAGGCGGATGCGGCGCGTGCGCTGCGAAGCCGCGGCGAGCACCAGCTCGGGCTTCGAGGAATGCGAATAGCCGCGCATGAAATGGTGCTCGACCAGCCACGCGGCATGAAATCCCAGGGCCTCGCCGAGCTCGATTTCGGCCAGCGCCCCGGCGTATGCCCGGGTCTCGGTGAGCGCGCGGCCGGGCGGGAGCGCGAGTTCCTGGAATAGGTCGAAGTGCATGGCGGCGGGCGCCTTATGATGCCAGCGCGTAACCGAAACGCCAAACCGGCGTTAATTGTGATAATCGCGCCAACTGGTTAAAATCCAAGCTTTTTTGGATGGTGTTCTCAGCCGTGGCAGCCGACAACCTGGTCGAAATCAGCGGGGTGAGCTATGCGTATGACAAGCGCCACCCGGTGCTGACCGGGATCGACATGGTGATTCCGCGCGGCAAAGTCGTGGCCATCATGGGCATCAGCGGCTCGGGCAAGACCACGCTGCTGCGGCTGATCGCAGGCTGGTTCAAGCCGACGCGGGGTTCCATCAAAGTGGACGGACAGTTGATTCACGAGCTCGACCGCGAGGGGTTGTACCAAATGCGCCGGCGCATGGGCATGCTGTTTCAGTTCGGCGCGCTGTTCACGGATCTGTCGGTGTTCGATAACGTGGCATTCCAGATACGCGAGCATACCGACCTGCCCGCAGCGATGATCCGCGATATCGTGATGATGAAGCTGCAGGCGGTGGGCCTGCGCGGCGCGCACGCCCTGATGCCCTCGGAACTCTCGGGCGGCATGGCGCGGCGCGTGGCGCTGGCGCGCGCGACCGCGCTGGATCCGATGCTGATCATGTACGACGAGCCGTTTACCGGGCTCGACCCGATATCGCTGGGCGTGATCCGTAACCTCGTCAGGAAACTCAACGACGCGCTCGGTTCAACCTCGATCGTGGTGACGCACGACGTGCAGGAGGCGCTCGACATCGTCGATTACGTCTATTACCTTTCGGAGGGCGTCATGGTGGCGCACGGCACGCCCGAGCAGAT
>JACPTJ010000558.1 GCA_016192835.1 Betaproteobacteria bacterium | reverse complement strand
GCAGCGTCGCGCCGGCGCCCCAGAACAGCGTGGTGGTCGCGAGCGATATCTGGCCGAACTTGTCGGCCCACAGCAGCCGCAGGCAATGCGCGAAATCCCTGACCAGATAAACCGGGTTCTTGCGTTGCGGCTTGTGATCGATGGCGGTTCGCGGGATGTAGAGATTGAACACCGCTGCGATCACGTAGAACACGATGATCACCGCGATCGCGATTTCCGGTGCGGTATCGATGCCG
The DNA here is from genome assembly GCA_016192835.1 of Betaproteobacteria bacterium. Lineage (GTDB taxonomy): Bacteria > Pseudomonadota > Gammaproteobacteria > Burkholderiales > SG8-41 > PALSA-1004. The sequence goes on along the minus strand of JACPTJ010000558.1, from coordinate 8,235 downwards.
GTGTCGAGCTGCGGGATATCGATGCGCAGCAATTTGGCTGAGAGCGCCTGGCTGATCAGCACGCCGCCGAGCACGGTGCCGAGAATGATCGATGCGACCGTGAGGCCCTCGATCCAGCCGTTGGCGAGCACCAGCTTCTGGTGCGGCAGGTATTCGGTGAGGATGCCGTATTTCGCCGGGGAGTAAGCGGCGGCGCCGAGCCCGACCACGCCGTAGGCGAGCAGCGGATGCACGCCGAGCAGCATCATCAGGCAACCGGCCACCTTGATGGCGTTCGAGATGAACATCACGTGGCCCTTGGGCAGCGCATCGGCGAACGCGCCGACGAATGGCGCCAACACCACGTATGAAATCACGAAAAACAGCTTCAGCATCGGCGTCAGCCATGCCGGCGAATCGAGCAGCGTGAGCGCCGCGATCGCGGCGACCAGCAGCGCATTGTCGGCGAGCGACGAAAAAAACTGCGCCGCCATGATGATGTAAAAGCCGAACGGCATGAAAAAGAAGCAGGATCCTCTGAGTGGCTGCTATTTCGGTGCAGCTTTATACCACGGATTGGTGCCGCACTCTATTGCGTGGTATCCGATTTCCGGCGTGCCAGCTCGCGCAAAAGCCGCTCCTGTTCGGCGAATGAAGGCGCGCGTCCGGTGCGGTGCGCGGGCTGATCGCGCGCGGGTTCGTCATCGGTATAACGGCCCCTGAAGCCCGCGGGCGCTCCGCCGCTGCCGCCGAGGTAGACTTGCATCCGCAGTTGCCGGTTCAGTTTCGTGAGCCGTGGCTCGATCCATTGCGTGTCGATCAGCGCCCACGCGAGCAACACTGCCGCGAGCGCGATCGCCGTTGCAACGATGCCGTACCACAGCGCGCCGGCCGCGAGCAGCGTGACGGCGCGGATCGACCACGCTCCGCGCGGGTCGGCGAGGTAATCGTGATGCAGGCCGAGCGGGAAGGCGCATAGCAACAGCCACGCCGTGCGGCGTTTCTTGAGCAGCGCCGCGAGACGCAGGTTCGCGCTTTGCAGACCGCCGCCGCCGAAATCCAGCTTTTTCCACGCGTCGCTCATGACTTGCCCGGCAAAATGTGGTTGAATACTAACCCATTTCCAATCACCAATCACCAGTCACGCAAAACCATGGCTGATCGCAGACTGCAGGTGTTTTACACCGTCGCCAGGCAACTGAGTTTCACCAAGGCGGCGGAGCAGCTGTTCATGACGCAGCCTGCGGTGACGTTCCAGGTCAAGCAGCTCGAAGAGCATTTGAACGCGCGCCTGTTCGAGCGCAGCCGCGGCAGGATTACGCTGACATCGACCGGGCAGCTGGTGCTGGAATATGCCGAGCGCATCCTCGGCCTGTCGGCAGAGATGGACAAGCGCGTGAGCGAATTGACCGGTGCGATCAGCGGGCCGCTGCTGCTCGGCGCGAGCACCACGATCGCCGAATTCATTCTGCCGCGCGTGCTCGGGGAATTCAAGGCGCGCCATCCGCAGGTGCAGACGTACATGACGGTCGGCAACTCCGAACTCATCGAAAACCAAGTTGCCGATCACACCATCGACCTCGGTTTGATCGAGTCCCCGTCGCAGCTGCCGAGCCTGCATACCGAAGTCTGCTGTGATGACGAGCTCGTGATGATCTGCGCGCCGGGATACAAGCTGGCCGGCCTGAAAAGCGTGACGCCGCAGCAGTTCGCGGGAGAGCCGTACGTCAGCCGCGAGAGCGGCTCCGGCACGCGCCAGTTTTCCGACAATTATTTCCGGCAGGCCGGAATCGCGCCCGAGGATTTCAATATCGTGATGGAGCTTGGCAGCCCGGAGGCGATCAAGGGCGTGGTCGAGACCGGCATCGGAGTTGCGATCATATCGCGCTCGACGGTGGCGAAGGATCTCAAGCTGGGATCGTTGGTGGCGATCCCGCTCGCGCCACGCCTGATGCGCACGCTGTCGCTGGTTTCCCCGCGCGAGAAATTCCGTTCGCGCCTGCTGTCGACGTTCGCCGAATTTGCCACCCGCAAGATGCGCGAGATGGCGAGCCGGAAATGAAGCAGTTTCTGGTCGTGCAGCACACCTATTCCGAGTATCTCGGCGGAATCGAAAAGCAGCTTGAAAATCGCGACATCGGTTTTGTGTACCAGCGGCCGTTCACCGGGAGCAGTCTGCCCGCGAGCGCGCTGCAATACGATGCGTTGTGGCTGCTGGGCGGCGCGCATGCCGTGACCGACCTCGCGGCGTGTCCCTGGATCGGGGACGAATTGCGCCTGCTGGAAGCGTTCCGGCGCGCGCGGCGGCCGGTAATCGGCATCGGTTTCGGCGGCTTGCTGGTCGCGCAAGGCTGCGGCGGCACGCCGCACGCCGAGCCGCTGCACGATGCGCACTGGACCACGGCGCACGCGACGGCTGCCGGCCGCAACGATCCGCTGGCGCGCGCGGTGGATGGCCGGCGGGTGCTGGTGATGGTCAATGGCCGCGTCGATCTGCCGCCCGCAATCGCGCCGGTCGCAGTGGATGATGCCGGCAACTGGATCGCGGTCCGGTGCGATGCGCTCACCTATGGCCTGCTGTTTCGCCCCGAATTGAAGCCCGGCATGCTGGAGGACATGATCATGGAGGAGGGCAGGCTCATTCCCGACGATATCGGCGAGCTGCTCGCCACGGCGCGCAGCGAATGGCGGGAGACGCAGCACACGACCATGGCAGTGATCGCGGCGCTGGTGCAGGCGCTCGACCTGATGCGCGAGCGGCGCAAGATGCCGGTGTTTGCGCTTAACCCGGTGCACGATAAACGATGAACGAACCACGAACCACGATCAACGAATACCGATGAACGATGAACAAAACCTCGTCGAGAGGTTCCGCGCGCTGAGCGCCGGGCAACAGGCGCTGCTGCTCGAATTCGCCGAATTTCTCGCGCAACGCGGCGCCGCCGCTGAGCCGCAGCCGGCGGCCCCGGTGCCCGAGCCGCGCGCCGCGAACGAAACGGTGGTGAAAGCCATCCAGCGCCTCACCAGGATTTACCCGATGCTCGACCGGCGCAAACTGCTGGCCGAGACTTCGCGCTGCGTCGAGCAGCACGTGATTCACGGCCGCGATGCGGCGGAGGTGATAACGGAGATCGAGATTATTTTTGCGCAGCACTATGACAATTACCGTCAGTTGACGAACTCGTAGGGTGGATGGAGGCGGTGCTGTTCCCGCCGGAATCCGCCGCAATTCGAGACGGTGGATTGCGCTTCACTCCATCCACCCTACGCTGAAAAATTGCACTTATGCCCCGTCCTATCAAAGCCACGATCAATCTCGACGCGTTTCGCCACAATCTTGCAGTGGTGCGCCGGCACGCGCCGCGTGCGGCGGTGTTCGCGGTGATCAAGGCCGATGCTTATGGCCACGGCGTGATGCGCGCGGCGCACGCGCTGGCGAGCGCCGAAGGTTACGCGCTGCTCGAGGTCGATGCAGCGGTGCGTCTGCGCGAGGCCGGCTACGGGCAGCGGATCGCGCTGCTTGAGGGCGTGTTCGGGCCGCGCGATCTCGAGGTTGCGGCCGAGCACCGGCTCGCGATTGCGATCCACAGCCAGGAACAGGTTCGCATGCTCGAGGCCGCGCCGGCGGACGCGCGCTTCGACGTGCTGCTCAAGATCAATACCGGCATGAACCGGCTCGGCTTCACCTCGGCCGAATTCGCCGCCGTATTCGACCGGCTGCAGCAGCATCCGCGCGTTGCGCAGCTCACGCTGATGACGCATTTCGCCAATGCCGACGATGCGCGCGGCGTCAACTGGCAGATGGAATGCCTGGAACGGCTTGCCTCGGCGAGCGCTCTGCCGCGCTGCCTCGCGAATTCGGCGGCGATACTGCGTTATCCCGAGACCCACGCCGACTGGGTGCGTCCCGGCGTCATGCTCTACGGTTGTTCGCCGTTTGCCGATGTGTCCGCCGCCACGCTCGGCCTGCAGCCGGTGATGACGCTTGCGAGCGAACTCATCGCCGTGCGGGAACTGCAGCCCGGGGAGCGCATCGGGTACGGCGGCGCGTTCGAGGCGGCGCGCCCGACGCGCGTCGGCATCGTCGCCTGCGGTTACGCCGACGGTTATCCGCGCCATGCCCCGACCGGCACTCCCATTGTGGTGGGCGGACAGCGCACGCGCACGCTCGGCCGGGTGTCGATGGACATGCTATGCGCCGATTTGTGCGCAATCCCGGCGGCAGGAGTCGGAACCCCGGTTACCCTGTGGGGCACAGGGTTATCAGCCGACGAGGTCGCGGCCGCCGCCGGGACCGTGAGCTATGAATTGCTGTGCGCGCTCGCGCCGCGCGTGCCGGTAACCGAGGTGTGAAGCGCACCCCACCCGTTGCTGAAAATTGCAACCCGCCGGTGTATTATCGCGATATGGCAACCGATCATCTGATCGACCAACATCCGCTGCACGCCGCCGCGCATCCGCACCGTGACTGGCCGTTCCGGCGCTCGACGCCGATGCGATATGGAGCAGCAGTGCTTGTGGTGTTGGTGGCGTTCGCGATCCGCTATCTGATTTATGGCGATTTGGAGAGCCGGCTGGTGTTCACGTTTTTCGTGCCGGCGGCGATCATCGCAGTGTGGTATGGCGGAGTGGGTCCGGGGATACTCGCGACGGTGCTGGGGCTTTTGATTGGCGACTACTTTTTTCTGTCGCCGCGGCATGCGTTTTGGCCGCTCGGTATGCGGGAATCCCTGGGGGTTGGTGCGTACACGGTTACGACCTTGCTGTGCGTCACCCTGTGCGAGAGACTGCATGCCCTGATCCGTCAGTTCGAGCACGCGCTCGAGCAGGAGCGGCGCCATGTGACGGGCAAGCTGGGGGGCGCGGCAAAGGCATTCATCGACTATCTCGAGCATCATCCTGCGCTGGCCGGCTTGCGCGCGCGCGTCAGCTGGCCGTTCCAGCGCCCGGTGACGGCGCGTTACGGGGTGGCGGTGGGCATGGTGATCCTCGCGTTCGGGTTGCGATACTGGCTGTTCGGCACGCAGGAGCACCGTTTCCCGTTTATTTTCTTCGTGCCGGCGGCGATGGTTGCCACGTGGTACGGCGGAATGGCGCCGGGCCTGCTCGCTACTGCCGCGGGATTGCTGCTGGGTGACTATTTCTTCCTGTCCAGCCACGAGGCGCTGGGGCCGGTGCGTGAAATCGAGCGCGTCTCGATCGGCATGTATGCGGTGACCACCATGCTTTGCGTGATGCTGTTCGAGGATCTGCACAACCGCATCCGGCGCCTCGAGCACGCGCTGGAGCGCGCGCGCCATCATCGCCAGTTACCGCACCGGGATAGTTCCACGCCCGGCTCGCCCGCGGTTACGCCGTCCCCGCATTAACCGCGCGCCGGCGACACCACCTCGCGCCGGGCCCGCATGGCAAAATCGAAATCGATATACACCTGTACTGAATGCGGCGGCCAGGCCGTCAAGTGGCAGGGCCAATGCCCGCACTGTACCGCGTGGAATACGCTGGTCGAGACCGTCGCGGAAACGCCGGCGGCGGCGAGCCGCTTCAGCGCAGTGGCCGGAAGCGGCAAGCTGCAGCGCCTGAACGAAGTCGAAGCGCGCGAAGAGAGCCGGCTGCCGACAGGAATCGCCGAGTTCGACCGCGTGCTCGGCGGCGGACTGATGCACGGCGCGGTGGTGCTGATCGGCGGCGACCCGGGCATCGGCAAGTCGACGCTGCTGCTGCAGGCACTGTGCACGATGGGCGGCGGCCACAAGGCGCTCTACGTCAGCGGCGAGGAGTCGGCGCAGCAGATCGCGCTGCGCGCGCGACGCCTCGCGCTCGACGCGTCCGCACTGCAGTTGCTGGCCGAAATCAACCTGGAAAAAATCCAGGCGCTGCTGCAATCCGAGAAACCGGTGGTGGCAGTGATCGACTCGATCCAGACCGTGTATTCGGAAGCGCTGCAGTCGGCGCCGGGATCGGTGGCGCAGGTGCGTGAATGCGCGGCGCAGTTGACGCGGCTCGCCAAAGCGAGCGGTATAACGATGATTTTCGTTGGCCACGTTACCAAAGAAGGCGCGCTCGCCGGGCCGCGCGTGCTCGAGCACATCGTCGATACCGTGCTTTATTTCGAAGGCGACACGCATTCGAGCTTCCGCCTGATCCGCGCCTGCAAGAACCGCTTCGGCGCCGTCAACGAACTCGGCGTGTTCGCGATGACCGAAAAGGGGCTGAAAGGCGTGTCGAATCCGTCGGCGCTGTTTCTGTCGCAGCACGCCGAGCAGGTCGCAGGCTCGTGCGTGATGGTGACGCAGGAGGGCACGCGGCCGCTGCTGGTCGAGATCCAGGCGCTGGTCGATGAGGCGCACGCGGCGAATCCGCGCCGGCTCGGGGTCGGCCTCGAGCAGAACCGGCTGGCATTGCTGCTCGCAGTGCTGCACCGCCATGCCGGCATCGCGTGCTTCGACCAGGACGTGTTCATCAACGCGGTCGGCGGCATGAAGATCGTCGAACCCGCTGCTGATCTGGCGGTGCTGATGGCGATCGTATCGTCGCTGACCAACCGGCCGCTGCCGACAAAACTGGTCGTGTTCGGCGAAGTCGGGCTGGCGGGCGAAGTGCGGCCGGTGCAGCGCGGCCAGGAGCGGTTGAGGGAAGCCGCCAAACTTGGTTTCACCCACGCGCTGATTCCGGATGCGAACAAACCGAGGCAGCCGATCCCGGGTCTGCAGGTGATTGCGGTGCGACGCATCGCGGATGCCGTGGCGCGCATGCGCGATGGATTGAGCGCGTAGGCTTGCTGGCATGAAGACACGGCCTGAACGGCCCGCTGCAAAGTATTTTTCCCGCTTGACTTGCGGGGGAGAGAGGTGGATTCTTGCTATGTCGATGGCATTATGGTGACGTCTGCCTGAGTAAGAGGTAAGTACAAGGGGGAATCTATGATGAACGAGACAAGGAAGGACGAAGGTCGCGGAACTTTTGAGTTCTTGAAGAGCTGGGGCGATGGCATGACCGGTTGGACCGAGCGCTGGATCCCTGATGCGTTTGTCATTGTGATCATCTTGAGTTTTCTCACGTTCATTTTTGCGATCATCTGGGGATTCAAGCCGGAGGTCGGTCTCGGCACCCGGGCTTACGAATCGGTTCAGGCATGGGGCAGGGGATTCTGGGAATTGCTCGCCTTCGCGATGCAGATGTGCCTGATCATGATGACAGGCTATATTCTGGCCTGCTCCCCTCCGGTCCGGCGCTTGCTCGACGGGCTTTCCGGCTGGTCCAACCCTGAAAAACCCTGGCAGGCCATTCTCATCATGTCCCTTTTCTCGATGATCGCGGCCTGGCTCAACTGGGGATTGAGCCTCATTGCGAGCGCCATGTTGGCTCTATTCATTGTGAGGAGAAATCCCAAGGTCGATTATCGTTTGCTGGTCGCTGCCGCCTACCTGGGCCTGGGCTGCACCTGGCATGCGGGGCTCTCCGGTTCGGCCACATTGCTCGCGGCCACCCCCGACAACTTCCTGATCAAGGGGAAAATGCTCGACGCGACCATTCCGGTGGCCGATACGATCTTCCATCCCTTCAACCTGATTCTGACAGTCATCATCATCGCTGTGGTCACCCTCCTGATGGTCCTGATGCATCCGAGGCCTGAGAAAGTTTTTGTCGTAAAGCCCGAACTGATGAATCAACTCAAGCTTTACGAAGCCCCTCCCAAACCCGCCCAATGGGAAAGCCCCTCGGAGTGGATGAACTGGTGGCCCGGGTTCAACCTCATCGTCTCCATCGGCGGACTGATCTGGTTGACCTGGCACTTCTCAACCAAAGGCATGGACCTGAACCTCAATGTGATCAATTTCGCCATGCTCATGCTGGGAATTCTCTTCCACTGGAGGCCCTGGTCGTTCCTGAAGGCCACCGAGGATGCGGGGAAGGCAGTCTGGGGAATTGTTATTCAATTTCCCTTCTATGCAGGGATACTCGGGCTCTTCAAGTTCACCCTGCTTTCCACGGTATTCACCAAGGCTTTTGTGGCGATCTCGACGCCGCAGACCTTTCCCCTTTTCCTCTTCTGGTATGGAGGACTTCTCAATTATCTCATTCCATCCGGAGGGGGCGAGTGGGCAGTGGTGGCGCCTTATGTCATTCCTGCGGCAAAGGAATTGGGTGTTGGAATGGGAACGACCGTAGTCACCTTTGCCTGGGCGGATATGATGACCGACATGATCCAGCCCTTCTGGGCCATTGCGATGCTGGCGGTGGCGAGGTTGCATT
>JACPTJ010000468.1 GCA_016192835.1 Betaproteobacteria bacterium | reverse complement strand
TATCTCATTCCATCCGGAGGGGGCGAGTGGGCAGTGGTGGCGCCTTATGTCATTCCTGCGGCAAAGGAATTGGGTGTTGGAATGGGAACGACCGTCGTCACCTTTGCCTGGGCGGATATGATGACCGACATGATCCAGCCCTTCTGGGCCATTGCGATGCTGGCGGTGGCGAGGTTGCATTTCAGGGATATCATGGGCTATCTGCTCATGGTTTTCTTTGTCTACTTCATCATCACCTCCGTCGCGTTCCTCTTCTTCGTTCCCAACTGGTAATTGAAGAGGGCCTGTCCCCGATATGGGGACAGGCCACCGAGGTTTCCCCGCATTTCCTGCAGGCGGTGCGCGTAGCGCAGAGCTTGCGCTCGCGCGCAAAATGGGCGTGAGCCGGGCCTGACTCTATCCGCCAGGCGATGCGGCATGCGATTGCGCCATGCCGCGCATATTCCGCGCGGCCCGCTAATACGGTAAACTTCCAATCTTTCCGCGGTAAATCCCATTGGAGGTGCAGGAATGAAGGTCCTGGTGGCAATCAAGCGCGTGGTCGATCCCAACGTCAAGGTGCGCGTCAAGGCCGATGGCAGCGGTGTTGAGACCGCGAACATCAAGATGGCGATGAATCCGTTCTGCGAGATCGCAGTCGAGCAGGCGGTGCGCATGAAGGAAGCGGGCACGGTGACCGAAATAGTCGTGGTTTCCATCGGCGCGCCGCAGTGCCAGGAGACGCTGCGCACTGCGCTCGCGATGGGCGCCGACCGCGCGATCCTGGTCGAGACCGGTGTCGAGGTGCAGCCGCTTGCGGTGGCCAAGGTGCTGCAGGCGATCGTTGCCAAAGAAGCGCCCGGGCTGGTGATCCTGGGTAAACAGGCGGTCGACGATGACTGCAACCAGGCGGGCCAGATGCTGGCGGCCCTGCTGGGATGGCCGCAGGCGGCCTTCGCGTCGAAAATAACGCTCGGCGGCGAGAGCGCCGACGTTACGCGCGAAATCGACGGCGGGCTCGAGCATCTGACGGTCAAGCTGCCCGCGGTGATGACCGCTGACCTGCGGTTGAACGAACCGCGCTATGTAACGCTGCCCAATATCATGAAAGCGAAAAAGAAACCGCTCGAGAACGTGAAGCCCGAAGCGCTCGGCGTCGATATCGCGCCGCGGCTTGCGACGCTGAAAGTCGAGGAACCACCCAAGCGCGGCGCCGGAGTCAAGCTGGCGGACGTCGCGGAACTGGTCAATAAACTCAAGAACGAAGCAAAGGTGATCTAAATGGCGATCCTGGTCGTTGCGGAACACGATAACAAGCATCTCAAACCGAGCGTTGCGAATACCGTCGCCGCCGCCACCCAGCTTGGCGGCGAGATCAGCGTGCTGGTTGCGGGCAGCGAGTGCGGCGAAGCGGCAGCCGCTGCGGCGCAAATTTCCGGCGTCACCAAAGTGCTGGTCGCCGACGCGCCGCATTATGCAGTGCCGCTCGCCGAAAACATGGCGGCGCTGGTGGTGTCGATCGCCGACAAATTCACCCACATCCTTGCGCCGGCGACCGGTTTCGGCAAGAACTTCATGCCGCGCGCGGCCGCGTTGCTCGATGTCGCCCAGGTGTCCGACATCAGCGGCATCGTGTCGGCCGATACTTTCGTGCGCCCGATCTATGCCGGCAACGTGCTGGCGACGGTGCAATCCAAGGACCGCATCAAGATCATTACCGTGCGCATCACCGCATTCGACGCGGCGGCGGGCGCTGCGGCTACCGCCGCACCGCTGGAAAACGTCGCAGTGGTTGCCGACAGCGGACTGTCACTGTTCAAAGGCCACGAACTCACCAAGTTGAGCCGGCCCGAGCTGACAGCGGCGCGCATCATCGTCTCCGGCGGGCGCGGCATGGGCAGCGGCGAGAACTTCAAGCTGCTCGAAGCGCTCGCCGACAAACTCGGGGCCGCGGTCGGCGCTTCGCGCGCCGCGGTCGATTCCGGCTACGTGCCGAACGATTATCAGGTCGGGCAGACCGGCAAGATCGTCGCGCCCGAGCTTTACATCGCGGTCGGTATTTCCGGCGCGATCCAGCATCTGGCCGGCATGAAAGACAGCAAGGTGATCGTCGCGATCAACAAGGACGCCGAAGCGCCGATTTTTCAGGTCGCCAATTACTGGCTGGTCGAGGACTTGTTCAAGGCGGTGCCGGAGCTCACGGCAAAGCTGTGAACCGTGATTGGTGAATCGGTGATTAGTAATTGGTGATTGGTGATTAGTAAGATCAGATTTTACCAGTCACCAGTTACCAGTCACGAGTCACCAGTTACCAATCACCAATCACCAGTCACGGGATTTACTCATGTCCACCTACGCTGCCCCCATAAGGGACATGCAGTTCGTGATCAAGGAGCTGGTCGGCCTCGATCAGATCAGCGCGATGCCGGAGTGCGCGGAGGTGAGCGCCGACCTCGTTGATGCGGTGCTCGAGGAAGCGTCCAAGTTCGCCGCCGCAGTGCTCGATCCGCTCAACCGCAGCGGCGATCAGGAGGGCGTGCGCTTCGTCGACGGCAAAGTGATCGTGCCGCAGGGTTTCAGCGAGGCATACCGGCAGTTCGTCGCCGGCGGCTGGAACGGCCTCTCGGGCGAGACCGGGTTCGGCGGGCAGGGATTGCCGCATGTGGTCGCGATGCCGGTGCACGAGATGTGGAACAGCGCCAACATGGCGTTCTGCCTGTGCCCGATGCTGACCTCCGGCGTGCTCGAGGCGCTCAGGCTGCGCGGTTCAGCCGCACAGCAAAAGCTGTTCCTGCCGAAGCTCACCTCGGGCGAGTGGTGCGGCACGATGAACCTGACCGAGCCGCAGGCGGGCTCGGATCTCTCGGCGGTGCGCGCGCGCGCGGTTCCCGGGGGCGATCACTACCGCATCCACGGCACCAAGATTTTCATCACCTGGGGCGAGCACGACATGGCGGAGAACATCGTCCACCTCGTGCTCGCGCGCACGCCGGACGCGCCGGAAGGCGTGAAAGGCATTTCGCTTTTCATCGTTCCCAAATATCGGGTCAACGCCGACGGCAGCTTGGGCTCACGCAACGACGTCAAATGCGTGTCGCTCGAGCACAAACTCGGCATCCACGCGAGCCCGACCTGCGTGCTCGCCTACGGCGACGAGCGGGGCGCGATCGGCTACCTCGTCGGCGAGGAAAACCACGGCCTCGAAACCATGTTCATCATGATGAACCACGCGCGGCTTGCGGTCGGCCTCGAGGGCGTGGCGCTCGCCGAGCGCGCCTACCAGCATGCGCGCGAATACGCGAAGACCCGCGTGCAGGGCCGCGCGATCGGCCAGAAAAGCGGGGATCGCGTCACCATCATTCATCATCCCGACGTGCGGCGCATGCTGATGACGATGAAAGCGCAGACCGAGGCGATGCGCGCGCTCGCCTACACCGCGTCGGCCGCACTCGATAAATCGCGCCATCATCCCGACGACAAGGAACGTGGCCGCAACCAGGCGCTGGTCGATTTCCTGATCCCCATCGTCAAGGGCTGGTGTACCGAGCAAAGCGTCGAAATCGCTTCGACCGGCATCCAGATCCACGGCGGCATGGGTTTCGTCGAGGAGACCGGCGCCGCGCAATTCCTGCGCGATGCGCGCATCACCACCATCTATGAAGGCACGACCGGGATTCAGGCGGCCGATCTGGTCGGGCGCAAAACCGGATTCGAGAAAGGCGCGACCGCGTTCGCCGTGATCGATGATATGCGTAAACTCGATGCCGATCTCGCGCGCAGCAGGAATGCCGATGTCGCCGCGCAACGCGATTATTTCAAGCAGGCAGTCGACAGCCTCAACTGCGCGACGCAATGGCTGGTCGACACCTTCCCCCGGGATCCCAACGCAGTCGCAGCCGTGTCGGTGCCCTACCTCAAGCTGTGGGGCACGGTCGCGGGAGGCTGGCTGATGGCGCGCGCGGCAATGCTAGCCGAAACGAAACTGTCAGCCGGCGGCGGCGATGCGGAATTCTATCGCGCCAAGATCGCGACTGCGCGCTTCTACGCCGAGCACATCCTGCTGAAGGCCGGCGGCCTTGCGAGCGAAGTGGTCAACGGCGCCGGCAGCGTGCTGGCGCTTACCGAGGCCCAGTTCTGAGCGAAAAAGGGGCCACGCCCCTTTTAACCAGCGTAAGCTCCTTGTCCCTCGCTGCCGGGTGCAGTGACCATAACGCGGGTTTCCACTTTGCCTATCGTCAGCAAATCCCACACCATCAGCACATAGCCCGCAACGGTCATCAAACCAAACGCTTCCCGCCACCACATGCCCTGCACGAACCACGGATGCGCCTGCGCGACAAAATAACCCGCCCAGGTCGACCCCTCGATCGCGCGCTCGATCTGGGATTGCTCGTAGCCGGAAATCAGCATGGCGATGGTCATGCCGATCACGCCCACATTGAGCAGGCCCAGCGCCCACTTCCATTTCCAGCCATTGCCCGCCAAAGCCTCTGACATCCACACATTCCCGCGCCATTTCTGCATGGCGAGATAGAAAAAGGCGATGTTAATCGTGGCAAACGCTCCGAAAAATGCCAGATGCCCATGCGACGCAGTCCACTGAGTGCCGTGGGTATAGAGGTTGATTTGCGGCAGGGTATGCATAAAGCCCCACACACCGGCGCCAAAAAAATTGCCAAAAGCCTGGGCGATGATCCAGGCCATGGCGGGATGGTTGGAATTCTTTATTTTGTGCGAGCCCGCATCATACACGGCATGCACCACCATCGCGACCAGCGGAATCGGTTCCAGCGCGGAGAAGAAGCCCCCGATGCTCAACCAGTATTCCGGAGTCCCGATCCAGAAGTAGTGGTGTCCCAGCCCCAGAATTCCTGAACCGAACATCAGCGCCACTTCAATGTAAAGCCAGGTCTCTACAATCCTGCGGCTCACTCCGAGTATTTTCATCAGCCCGTAGGCCATGATGACAGCGACCATCACCTCCCAGGTCGCCTCGACCCATAGATGGATGACCCACCACCACCAGTATTGATCGATGGAAACGTTGGTGACGTAGAACATGCCCGCAAGATAAATGCCGAACAAAGCGAGCAGGTCCATCACCAATACGCCTGCAATACCGGTAAAACGCCCCTTGGTGAAGGTGGCCGCGACGTTGTAAAAGAACACCAGCACACTCACCACGATGCCGATATCCGCCCAGCGCGGTGCTTCAATGTATTCGCGCCCCTCGTTGATGAGCCAAATACTGGACATTCTGCCCGGGCCGACCTGCACCACCAAAAAGACCAGCACCACCACGGCAACCGCGGAAGTCAACACCCAGAATATCAGGTTACCCAGGCGCAGGCCGACCACCTCGTGCTGCGCCTCTTCCTCCAGCAACCAGTAGACCGAACCGAGAAATCCGTACAGCAGCCAGACCACCAGGGCATTGATATGCACCATGCGGTTGACGTTGAAGTCCAGCACGCCAAACAGGAAATCCGGATTGAGATATTGGAGGCCGGAAAGCAATCCGAACAGAACCTGCGCTCCAAACAAAACCACGGCGACAGCGTAATATTTCACCGCCAGTTTCTGTCCACCGTTCAGGTTGGCGCCATCCAATACACCGATCATTGCCATGGTTAATTCTCCTGTTGCATGGGCTTGAAGTTGTAGGGGAAGCCATTGGTATCAATGGCGGACATCCACTTCAAAAATGCAACGACCGCCCGCGCTTCCTCGTCCGTGACGCCCAGCCTGGGCATGCGGCGCCCCAGGCTGTTGTGCAGTTTGTCAGTCGGGTCTTTGATGAAATCGACCATCTGCTGCTCGCGCACGTCCCTCGTGCCCCAGTAAGGGTCGATCCAGGACTTGGTCAGATCGGGGGCATAATAGGCGCCGTTCCCCAATACGGTGTGGCAGTTAATGCAGTTCTTGGCCTGCAGGGTCATCTTGCCCTTGGCAACCAGGGCCTCGGCGTCCGGTTCGGAAAGCTCCCTGCCGAACAGCGGCTCTTTTGCACCAATCACCGGTACCTGAACATGCCGCTTGTCATCGAACTTGTAATCGATGCGATAATTGATGACGGAATATGCCGCGACGCGTTTCGACCCCGCGGTGATCTGCGACAGGGTATCAAAGGTCAGGACGACCAGAACAATCAACGAGACGCCCGTTACCCAGATGGCGGTCTTACGCCAAAAAGATTCGGATGCCCACCACGGACCAGCAGTCATGGTTTTACCTCCGTCTTCTGCAGTTATGAACCCTTGGCATTCGCGTCCTCGCACTCGGTTTCCGCAGCACGCGTTCCCGTGCACAAATGCCAGATGGCATGTGGTGCCAACAGATAGCCAGCCAGCATCAACACAACTATGGTCGCCCACCATGGGCTGTTGAACAGATGCGTTGCCCGCGCCAGAACCAGGGCGGAAATGAATAGTCCGCCATATGCGACGTAAGCGGCCGGCATCAGTCGAGGCATTCGCCTGAGGCGCGAGTAAGCAAACAGCAGCGCATATAACGCGCCGAGCAGAATCACCATCGCGGAGGTGAAAAATACAGTGAAGAAATCAGCGGGATTTGCCGGTTCGATCATCGCGCCGCCTGGGCCCTGCCAAATAAGCTACCGGGGAGTTAACTTACTCCTGTACGCGTTCCAGGCGTTTGATTTTCGTCAAAGCTGTTGAAGGTATCCATCCTGAAAAAGCGACGGAAACCCGAATGGCGCTTACTTAAGCCAAGCATCGCAGCTTGGCAAGATTCGATATCGTGGATTCAACGGCATAGGGTAGGGTGCGCTTGCGCACCAACCTTGACGCCTTCGCCGGTGCGCAAGCGCACCCTACTCGGTGCGCAAGCGCACCCTACTCGGTGCGCAAGCGCACCCTACGCCGGATCGGGCCCGCTTTCACGATCCCAATCGGGGCACTCCCGCGCTTCGATGCTGCGGTCCCACGGTGCGCAGTTGTCCCCGTGCACGACCTGCACCGGCAGCAGGATCTGCTTCGGGACGCTTTTGCCCCGCAGGTAGCGCAGTGCAGCCTCCGTCGCGATGCACGAGATTTTAAATGCGTCGAAATCGGCGCTGGCGAGCAGCCTGCCCGCCTTGATCGCGCCGACCGCATCGGGGATCGCATTGATTCCGACCACCTTGGCCGTAACGCCTGCTGCGGCGAGCGCTTCGAGCGCTCCGAGCGCCATGCTGTCGTTGGTGGCGGCGACACCGTCGATGCGCGGCACTTCTGCGAGCAACGCCTGCATCGCGCGCTTGCCCTCCTCGTACAGGAACATGCCTGCGCGCGCCCCGGCGATGCGAATGCCCGGGAAACTGTGTGCCGCGTCGCTGAATCCCCGCGTGCGCTCGCGGCTCGAGATGGTGCCCGGCGTACCCTCGAGAATGACGACATCGCCGTGTCCGCCCATGGCCGCATAGAGAAAGGCACCGGTACGCGATGCCAGCTCGTGGTCGTCTGCGCCGACGAAAGTTACGTAATCATCGGCGTTGCGCAGCCGATTGATCAGGTTGAAGACCGGCACGCCGGCCGCGCGGATTTTCTGCACCGCCGCGTCCATGTGCGTGCCGTGGACCGGCACAAACACAAACGCCGCCGGCCTCGTGGCGAGCGCGGCGTCGATAAGTGCGCGCTGCTCGCCGACGTTGTCCGGCTGCTGCGGCACGTAGTGGACGGTCACAGCCCCCATGCGTGCGGCGACGCGGTCGGCACCGAGCCGCGCCGCATGGTAAGCAGGGTTGAGCCGGTTCTTGGTGAATACGGCGATCGTGGGGCGTGCCATCTGCATTGCCTTGCTCGTGCGGGAAGCGCAAGCATAACGGCGCAATGCGCCATCGGGCAAGACGCGGTTTGAGGTAACATGGAGGTTCCAATCCAAACACAAGAAAGGAGCAGGAGGATGGCAAAGTACAGTTCGTCCGGGGCGCTGGTGCGAGTAAATAGAGTAAATAGGGTCAGTGTAACTTTTCCGTGGCGTATGCGTAATGCTGCAGGGCAAGCCGTTCGGCTGAGAAGTTTAGCTTAAGCAAGTGCCATTCGAGCCTGGTCCCTTTTACCGCCATTTGACACGCGGCGCCGTGCCGAGAATAATCATATTGTTGAAATTTTCAACAACCACATACGAGGCACTCCATGAGCACCGTCAATTTCAGTGTTCCCGAAGACGTGAAACACGCCTTTAACAAGGTCTTCAAAGGTCAGAACAAGAGCGCCATCATTACCGGGTTGATGCTGGAAGCGGTGGAACGGGCGCAGCGCAAGCAGCGCGGTCACGAAGCCTACCTGAGCATCCTGGAGCGCAGAAAACACGCCCCTGCAATCACCGAGAAGAAATTCCGTGCCGCGCGTGAAGCTGGCCGACCGTGATAACGGTCGTTGATGCCAGTGTCGCCATCAAGTGGTTCCTGTTCTTCAAACCGGAAGAAGATCACGCCGGCCGTGCCCTGAAGATTCTCGAAGACGCTGTCTCGGGCCGACTCAAGCTCTACCAGCCCCCGCATTTCGTGGCTGAAATGGCGGCAGTATTAGCCAGGGTAAGTCCGCAGGAAGCTTTGCTCGACCTGCGCGACCTGCTTAATACGGAATTCCACCGCGTCGAAGGCTCGGAGATATATGCCACCGCCACCGAACTTGCCATGCGACTCGATCACCACGTCTTCGACACCCTCTACCACGCCGTCGCCCTGCACACCCCCGGCGCCACCCTCGTCACCGCTGACCGGCGCTATTACGACAAAGCGCGGCGCGAAGGGCAGATCATCCTGCTGGCTGACTGGTCACCCACTGCTTGAAACCGCGGCGCGCGTTGCTGCATCCGCGGTGCGTGTGTATGCTGGCGCGTAGTTGAAACGCGCCCGTTCCCCACCAAGAAGGTTTGAAGATGAACGCGTTGCTGATCGTCTTGGCGATACTCGCCGCCATCTGGGTGTGCGCCTATCACCGCTACACCGCGCTGGGCTGGACCGCCGTAATCGCCGTCGGTCTTGGCGCACTGACCGCTGAGGGTGATCTGCCACAGTCTGCGCTCAGCGGGCTGTGGGCCGTGTTCGCGTTCGGCGCGCTGCTCTTCAATCCGACGCCGTTGCGCCGCGCGCTGCTGAGTGCGCCGCTGCTCGGGCTGTTCCGCCGCCTCCTGCCGCAAATGTCGCAGACCGAGCGCGAGGCGCTGGAAGCCGGCACGGTTTGGTGGGACGGAGATCTGTTCAGCGGCAGGCCTGACTGGCATAAGCTGCTGGCGTATCCGAAGCCGGCGCTGACCGCGGAGGAGCAGGCTTTCGTCGACGGCCCGGTCGAGGAACTGTGCGCGATGATGAACGACTGGCAGATCACGCACGAACTCCACGATCTGCCGCCGCACGTGTGGCAGTTCATCAAGGACCACGGCTTTTTCGGCATGATCATCCCCCGGCAATATGGAGGGCTCGGCTTTTCCGCGCTTGCGCATTCGGAAGTGGCGATGAAGCTCACCACGCGCAGCGGCACCGCGGCGGTGTCGGTGATGGTGCCGAACTCGCTCGGACCCGCGGAATTGCTGCTGCATTACGGCACCGGCGCGCAACAGGACTATTACCTGCCGCGCCTTGCCAAAGGCCTCGAGATACCGTGCTTCGCGCTGACCAGCCCTGAAGCGGGTTCGGATGCCGCTGGAATTCCCGATTTCGGCATCGTTTGCCGCAGCGAGTGGGAGGGCAGGCCGGATGTGCCTGGCATCCGGCTCACGTGGGAGAAGCGCTACATCACGCTCGGGCCGATTGCAACGCTGCTCGGACTCGCGTTCAGGCTTTACGATCCCGACCACATCCTCGGCGAGCATGAGGATATCGGCATCACGCTCGCGCTGATCCCGACCCAGACTCCCGGCGTGTACATCGGGCGGCGCCACCTGCCGTTAAACGCGGCTTTCATGAACGGTCCCACGTGGGGCAAAGATGTGTTCATCCCGATGGATTACATCATTGGCGGCGCCGCTTACGCCGGCCAGGGCTGGAAGATGCTGATGAACAGCTTGGCGGCGGGGCGTTCGATATCGCTGCCGGCGAACGGCGTCGGCATCGCCAAGCTGTGCGCGCTGACTACCGGGGCCTATGGCCGCGTGCGTACCCAGTTCAAGACCTCGGTCGGACGCTTCGAAGGTGTCGAGGAGGCGATCGCGCGCATCGGCGGCAACACTTACATCATGGACGCCGCGCGCGTGATGACTGCCGGCGCAGTCGATCTCGGCGAGAAGCCGTCGGTGGTGTCCGCGATCGTCAAATACCACCTGACCGAGCGCGGCCGCCAGGTAATTAACGACGCGATGGACGTGCACGGCGGCAAGGGGATCTGCATGGGCCCCAGCAATTACCTCGCGCGCTCGTACCAGAGCGTGCCGATCGCGATCACCGTCGAGGGCGCCAATATCCTGACGCGTTCGCTGATCATCTTTGGCCAGGGGGCGATCCGCGGTCATCCTTACGTGCTGAAGGAAATTGCCGCGACCCGCGAGCCTGATGCGCGCAGGGCGCTCGTTGATTTCGACGCTGCTTTTTGCGGTCACGCCGCGTTCGTGATGTCGAATTTTGCGCGGGCGCTGTGGCTTGGGTTGACACGCGCCCGTGCGCTCAGCGTTCCCGGGGACCGGCACACGCGCCGTTATTATCAGCAGCTCACGCGGCTCTCCAGCGCATTTGCCCTGGCAGCGGACTTCGCCATGCTCGTGATGGGCGGGGCATTAAAGCGCCGCGAGCGGCTCTCGGCGCGGCTCGGCGATATCCTGAGCCAGATGTATCTGGCTTCGTGCGCGCTCAAGCGCTACGAGGATTGCGCTCGCCCGGCGGAAGACCTGCCGCTGATGCACTGGTCGGTGCGAGACGCGTTCTACCGGATCGATGAGGCGTTCTACGCCCTGTTCGTCAACATGCCGCGCCCGGCCTGGTGCATGATGATCCACAAGCTTCTTTTTCCCTATGGCCGCGAGTTCAAGCCGCCGCGTGACGATCTGGGCCGGCAAGTGGTGCGGGCGCTGCTCGAGCCGGGCCCGGCGCGCGCGCGGCTGACCGCCGGCGTCTTTGTGCCGAAGAATGAAAACGAGCCGGTGGGTGCGCTGGAAGCCGCGTTGCGCGCGGTGATCGCGGCGGAGCCCGGTGAGGCGAAACTGCGCACGGCAGTCAAGGCTGGTGCAATCAGCGGCGAATTCGCTGACGAAATCGAAACGCAGGCGCTCGCCGGCGGCGTGATCTCGCAAGCCGAGGCGGACCTGCTGGAGCGCGCCAGAACGCTGCGCCGCAGAGTCATCATGGTCGACGACTTTCCGCAGGACCTCGGCAAGTCGGAAATCTTCCAGACCACGCAGGCAGTCACGTTCGAGGCGCTGCACCTGCGCCGCTGATCTTGCCGAAGGCGCGACCGCGATCGTCGAAAAGCGCAAAGCGAATTTCGAAGGCTATTAGATCTTGAACCGCGAAGGACGCGAAGGACGCGAAGGAAAAGCGAAATACGGGAAAAACGACGACTGGCCTAAATCAGAATGACCGAGCACTCGATCACGATTTTTCCTTTGTCCTGGTTACTTTTGCGTCCTTCGCGTCCTTGGCGGTGAAGGTTTGGTATAGTGACCTGTTTCTGGAGTAAAAACCGGATTGCGTGGATCTCGCGCAGTGCGGCAGGCGGGAGCGGGGTTTTTAAACGTCGAAACAAACGGGGGAGGCGAATATGGCTGCAAATGCCGGTCTTGCTCACGTGATATCACCCGAGGAAGCAGTCACGCTTGACGGCTTGTTCCGCGAACGTGTCGAGCGCACGCCGGAAGCAGTCGCGTACCGCGATTTCAACCCGCAGCACGCGAACTGGCGCGATTACACCTGGGCGCAGATCAATCACCAGGTCGCGCGCTGGCAGACCGCGCTCGAGCGCGACGGACTCAAGCCCGGCGACAGGGTGGCGGTAATGCTGCGCAATTCACCTGAATGGGTAACTTTCGACCAGGCCGCGCTCGGGCTTGGTCTGATCGTAGTGCCGCTGTACACGCAGGACCGTCCGGAAAACGTCGCCTATATCCTCAACGATGCCGGTTGCAAGGTGCTGCTGTTCGAGGGAGTCGAGCAGTGGCTGGCATTGTCACCGCTCAAGAGCCAGCTCACCGGACTCACGCGCATCCTGGCGGTCAAGCCGCTCGGCGACGGCGTTGATGAGCCGCGGCTCAAGTCGATCGGCGAGTGGCTGCCGGACGATGCGGGCGAGACGCGCCACATGCCGCGCGACGCGGCCGCGCTGGCGACGATAGTCTACACTTCAGGAACCACCGGCCGGCCCAAGGGCGTGATGCTCAGTCATCGCAACATCCTGACCAATGCCGCGGGGTGCCTGCAGATAGTGCCGGTCACGTCCAATGACTTGCTGCTGTCTTTTCTGCCGCTGTCGCACACGTTCGAACGCACCTGCGGCTATTACCTCACGATCATGTGCGGAGCGACGACGGCCTATGCCCGCTCGGTGCAGCAACTCGGTGAGGATTTGCAGTCGATACGTCCGACCATGCTGATTTCGGTGCCGCGCATTTACGAACGCGTCTATGCGGCGATCAAGGCCAAGCTCGACGAAGGCCCGCCGCTGCGCAAAAAGCTGTTTCAGCTCGCGGTCGATGTCGGCTGGGCGCGCTTCGAGCATGCGCAGGGACGCGCGGGCTGGACGCCGGGCTTGCTGTTGTGGCCCGTGTTGAAGGCGCTGGTGGCAAGCAAGATCATGGCGCGCCTCGGCGGCAGGTTAAAAACCGCGTTTGCCGGCGGCGCCGCGTTGTCCCCCGATATCTCGCGCGTTTTCATCGGGCTTGGCCTGCCGGTCATCCAGGGATATGGCCTGACGGAGACCAGCCCCGTCGCCTGTGCCAACAGCCCGCATGACAACCTGCCGGCGAGTGTCGGCAGGCCGATTCCCGGGGTCGAGGTCAAAATCGGCGACAAGGACGCGCTGCTGATCAGCGGGCCGAACGTCATGCTCGGCTACTGGAACAACCCGGAGGCCACCCGCGCGATGATCGGCGCCGACGGCTGGCTCAATTCCGGCGATACCGCGCGCATCGACGAGCAGGGGCATGTGTTCATCACCGGACGGCTCAAGGACATCATCGTGATGTCGAACGGCGAGAAGGTGCCGCCTGTGGACGTAGAGGCGGCGATCATGCGCGACGCGCTGTTCGAACAGGTGGTGCTGATCGGCGAGGGTAAACCGTATTTGAGCGTGATCGCGGTGTTGAACGCGGACCATTGGAAAAAAATGGCGGCGGAATACGGCATCGATGCCGCGGCGCCCGGCGCGTTGCAATCGGCGCAGGTGCAGAACGTCGTGCTCGAACGCATCGCGCATCAGTTGCGCGAATTTCCCGGCTACGCGCAGGTGCGCCGGGTGACGCTGACGCTCGAGCCATGGACGGTCGAAAACGGCATGCTGACGCCCACCATGAAGCTCAAGCGCGCGAAGGTGTTTGAACTGTTCAACGCCGAGCTCGACCGCATGTACGAAGGGCACTGAGAAGCAAGGATGAAGGAAGCCGGAGTACGTGATGGCGGACGATAAAACGACCATCCCCGTGACGTTGCCACGGGATAGAGAACCGACGCTGCGCGTGGTCCCGAGGCCCGCCGATGTCGGCTACGGCGGCGACATTTTCGGCGGCTGGATCATGGCGCAGGTCGATATCGCGGGCAGCATTCCGGCGATCCGGCGCGCGCTGGGCCGGGTGGTGACCGTCGCCGTCAATTCGTTCCAGTTCAGGCAGCCGGTGTTCGTCGGGGACGTGGTCAGCTTCTACGCCGAAGTCGTCAGGGTCGGCCGCACCTCGATCACGGTCAATGTCGAGGTCTACGCGCAACGCAACCCGGCAGAGGAGGAATGCGTGAAGGTCACCGAAGCGACGTTGACCTACGTTGCGGTCGACAGCGAGCGCCGTCCGCGTGTTGTACCGGCGCAACAGTAATGCCGAAACGCGGTTGAAAAAACATGCGGCAGGGGTAGTATTCAGCAAGACAATCCAGCGCCCGGATGCAGCGGTCGGGACTTTCAACGAGGGGGAGATCATGAAAAAGTCGAATCAGGTAATGCGGGTATGCGTGGCGGCGGTACTGGCGGGTGTGGCTGCGAGTTCGATCGCCGGCGGACTGGGAATTGGAACCCAGAGCGGCAGCGGTACGGGCAATGCTTTTGCCGGGGGTGCCGCTGCGGCGGAGGACGCGAGCACTGTTTGGTACAACCCCGCCGGCATGACGGCGCTGCCGGGCAAGACCAATTTCTCCATCGCGGCGCACGCGCTGAAGCCGTCGTTCAAGTTTGAGAACACCGCTTCGACGCTGCCGGTAGGCACCGGCGAGGGTGGCGACGGCGGCGACTGGGCGTTGATACCGCAGGCGTTTTTCACCACCAAGCTCACGGACAAGTGGAGCATCGGCGCGGCGTTCAACACGCCGTTTGGCCTCAAGACCGAGTATGACGCGGGCTGGCGCGGACGAGTCATCGGTCTTAAATCGGAGCTCAAGACCTACAACTTCAACGTCAGTGCGGCTTACAAGCTGAGCGACGTGGTGTCGATCGGCGCCGGACTTAACTACCAGCGTGCCGAGCTCGAGTTCAACAGCGTCACGCCCTTTGGTCTGTTCGGCCCCAAGTTGAGCGACAATGGTACTGGCTATAACGCCGGCGTGCTGTTCCAGCTGCAGCCGCAGACGCGGTTGGGCGCGCATTACCGTTCGGCGATCAATTACCAGGCCACCGGCTCCATTACCGCGCCGGCCGCTCTCGGTGGAAACGGCTCCGCGACGGCGGGATTGACGACGCCGGACAGCTTTTCCCTCAGCGTGTTTCACGCGCTCACGCCACGCTGGGACCTCATGGCTGACGTTACGTGGACCGGCTGGAGCCACGTGAAGAGGCTCGCTGTCGTGCGCACAGTTCCGGCGGCCGGCGCATCGCCCGTAATCACCTTCAACTGGGATGATACGTGGCGAACATCGATCGGTGCCAACTACAAGCCGAACGACGCGTGGAAAATCCGCTTTGGGATCGCCTACGACCAGACGCCGACCAACGACGTTGACCGAACGGCGCGGCTGCCCGACCAGGATCGCACCTGGATCGCGATCGGGGCGCAGACCAAGCTCTCCAAGGCAGGCACGCTGGATTTCGGCTACGCGCACGAGTTCATCAAGGACCCCACCGTCAGTAATGCGTCGCCCTTCGGCGGCACCCTGGTCGGAAAATTCAGCGCCGAGGCCGACATCCTTTCCGTCCAGTACTCGCACTCGTTCTGACCGACCGAGAGGGCGCACAAAAGCCGGGTTTTGCACCCCGGCTTTTTTATTTGCCGCACCGGCAGCGTGCTAAAATCAATTCCTTTCCGAAGGGACAAACGATGCCCTTGACCCAACCTTTTTTCGTGCGCAAGGCGGCAGTGCTCGGCGCCGGCGTCATGGGCGCGCAGATCGCCGCGCATCTCGTCAACGCCAACGTCGAAACGCTGCTCTACGAGCTGCCGGCGAAAGAAGGCGACCCCAACGGCAACGCGCTGAAGGCGATCGACAACCTGCGCAAAATCGAGCCAAGCCCGCTTTCGACGCGGTCGAAAGCGGACTATATAAGAGCAGCGAACTATGATCGGGATCTCGATCTGTTGAAGGAATGCGATATCGTCATAGAAGCAATTTCCGAACGGACGGATTGGAAAGCTGACCTCTACAAGAAAGTTGCACCTTATATTGGCGAACATGCCATCTTCGCCAGTAACACCTCGGGTTTGAGCATCAATGAACTGTCAGAATCTTTTCCGGGGCACTTGCGGAAAAGATTCTGCGGGGTGCATTTTTTCAATCCGCCGCGCTACATGCATCTGGTCGAGCTGATTGCGTGCCGCGACACCGATCCG
>JACPTJ010000467.1 GCA_016192835.1 Betaproteobacteria bacterium | reverse complement strand
GCGCGGACTCGATTTCGTCCCCGCGCGCGAAGCGAAACCGGCCGATGAGCTTTTGGGTCTTGACTTCGTTCAGCTCGTGATCGCCACGCAGCAGAATCAAGACGAAACGACCCGCGGCGCCGGGGGAAACCTCCTCGCGAATCACCGCGATCGCCTTGACGGTATTTTGCAGGGGAATCTTCAGCAGCGCGGCGACCTCGTCGCAGGTCGTCTTGCCCGGCGTGGATTTCTTTTCCATTTTCGCGGCCGGATTCGCGCGCGGCGCGGCCGGCGCGACCGCTTCGGCCAGCTCGATGTTGGCGGCATAGTCCGAATTCGGGCAGAACGCGATCGCGTCTTCCCCGGAATCGGCGAGCACGTGAAATTCGTGCGAGCCGGTGCCGCCGATCGCACCGGTGTCGGCGGCGACCGTGCGGTACTTGAGACCGAGCCGCGTGAAGATGCGCTCGTAAGCGCCGTACATCGCGCGATACGATTTTTCGAGCCCTGCCTTGTCGGCATCGAACGAGTAGGCGTCCTTCATCACGAACTCGCGCGCGCGCATGACACCGAAGCGCGGCCGGATCTCGTCGCGGAACTTGGTCTGGATCTGGTAGAAATTGAGCGGCAGCCGGCGGTAGCTCTTGCTTTTCATCTCGCGCCGCACGATGTCGGTGATCACTTCCTCGTGCGTCGGGCCAAAACAGAAATCGCGCTGGTGGCGGTCCTTGATCTTGAGCATCTGCGGGCCGAAATGCTCCCAGCGTCCGGACTCCTGCCACAGCTCAGCCGGCTGGATCGCC
Source organism: Betaproteobacteria bacterium (assembly GCA_016192835.1). GTDB lineage: Bacteria > Pseudomonadota > Gammaproteobacteria > Burkholderiales > SG8-41 > PALSA-1004. The sequence goes on along the minus strand of JACPTJ010000467.1, from coordinate 3,333 downwards.
GGCATCAGCAGCTCGATCGCTCCGGCCGCGTCCATTTCCTCCCGCACGATGTGCTCGACCTTGCGCAGTACGCGCAATCCCAGCGGCAGCCAGGTGTAAAGGCCGCTGCCGAGCTGCCGGATCAGCCCGGCGCGCAGCATCAGCTGGTGGCTCGCAAGCTCGGCTTCGACCGGTGCTTCCTTGAGCGTGGGCAGAAAGAATTTCGATACGCGCATGACTACCCGAATTCCGCAAAAGTGCTTATTCTACCGAACCATCGGGCATTTCCAACAACTCTCTCGCGCATGAAATTCTTCCGTAACTGGGGCAACCGTAAACCCGAAGCGGATATCGAGTCGGTCTACGTCAGCGAGAAATTCGGCGTGCGCGCGCTGCACATTGGCAGCGACACGATCCAGAGCGCGATGCGGATTGCGCGCCCGCACGAACTCGAGATCTCGTACACGCGCAGCATGATGGCGTTCCTGCTGTTCAATTCCGACCCGCGCGAGGTGCTGATGATGGGACTGGGCGGCGGCTCGCTCGCGAAATTCATCTACCACCGCCTGCCGCGGGCACGCACGGTCGCGGTCGAAATCAACCCGCGCGTCGTCGCCGTCGCACGCCAGTTTTTTCAGGTGCCGCCGGACGACGAGCGGTTGCAGGTGGTGGTCGGCGACGGCGCCGCCTATCTGGGCAATGACAAGTTGCGCGCCGATGTGATCCTGGTCGACGGCTACGATGCGAAGTCGCAGGCCGAGGCAATGTCGACGCCGGCGTTTTACCGCGATTGCGCGCGCGTACTCGGCGACGCTGGCACGCTGGTCGTCAACCTGTGGGGCGGCGACCGCGCCTTCACCACTTGCATGGATCGTATTGCAACGGCGTTCGACGGCCTCATCGCGTGCCTGCCTGCCGCAAAGCCCGGTAATGTCGCGGTGTTCGCGTTCAAGCGCAGCCCCGGCCAGCCGGGCTGGGATGATTTGCGGGGCCGCGCGCAAGCGCTTGAAACGGCACATGGACTCGAATTCACGCGCTTTGTGCAGGAACTTGCCGCGATGAACCCGCACGACGCCGAGCGGCTGTTGCTCTAGCTCGGCAGCGGCTTTCAATCCTTGAAGATTTGTGAAAGAATATAGACAGTTAGAGCAAATCAGGGGTGGTTGATATGATCGACCGTGACGGCTATCGCCCCAACGTTGGCATCATCATCTGCAATTGGAAGAACGAGGTCTTCTGGGGCAAGCGCATCCGGGAGCACTCGTGGCAGTTTCCGCAGGGCGGCCTCAAGCCGGGCGAGACCCCGGAGCGCGCAATGTATCGTGAACTGCAGGAAGAGGTCGGCTTGAACCGGCAGCATGTCAAGGTCCTCGGCCGCACGCGCGACTGGCTGCGCTATGATGTTCCCGAACAGTGGCTGCGCCGCGACTGGCGCGGCAACTACAAGGGCCAGAAGCAGATCTGGTATTTGTTGCGCCTGGTAGGCCGGGATTGCGACGTTCACCTGCGGGCCTCCGAGAAGCCCGAGTTTGACGCGTGGCGCTGGAACGACTACTGGGTGCCGCTGGAATCGGTGATCGAGTTCAAGCGCGAGGTCTATCAGCAGGCGCTGAACGAGCTCGCCAAGTATCTGCATCGCCATCCGCAGGAACGCCGCACCAACATCGCCGTTGCACGCTGAGGCATAGCGTTCAGCCGTTGACGCAATCAGTGGCCGGGTTCGCCGGGAACTAAGAGCCCCTAACGGAGGAAACCAATGCTCAGGAACTACGTGGCGCTCACCTCGTCGTTGTTGCAGCCCGGAAGCGGTTTTTGCCAGCCGTCGCAAAGCCTGCCGCAGCGCGTAGATTTGGACGATGCTGCGGAGAACGTAATGACCGATTTGAAGCGGGTGAGCGCGGTTTTGATCCGTCCCGCCGACGGGGTCGACGAGGCCCACCGGCGCATGGTCCAGCGCGGCGTGCGCCTGTTGCTGGTGGTCGACGAAACCCGCAGGGTGGCCGGCATCATTACCGCAGACGATGTGCTCGGCGAAAAGCCGCTGCAGTTGATTGCCGAGCGCGGCTGCCGGCACGAGGACATCCTGGTGCGCGATATCATGACGCCGCCACACCGGCTCGAAGTGCTGCATCTGAGTGACGTTCGCAGCGCCAAGGTCGGGCATATCGTAGCCACGCTCAAAAAATCCGGCCGCCAGCACGCAGTCGTGGTTGAGGTCGGGCACGACGGCAAACAGACGGTGCGCGGCCTGTTTTCGGCAACCCAGATCGCGCGCCAGCTCGGCGTCGCGATTCAAACCAGCGAGATCGCGGGTACGTTTTTGGAGATCGAAGCGCGGCTTGCGCGCTGAAGCGACGCGCAGCGTTCCCGGTTGACAAAAATCAATATGCGCCCGTGGTTTACAGCATATATTGCTTCCATAGTTTGCTTGGTTTGACATCCGGAAAACGGGTGATTATACTTAGTTCACAGATTAGATTTGGTCTAATTTCTGTTCCGGCCCGGCTGGCCATTCAAGCATTTGAACGATAGGAGAAAACCATGCAACTCAAAGGATCGAAAACGGAAGATAATCTGAAAGCGGCGTTTGCCGGCGAATCGCAAGCCAATCGCCGTTATCTGTATTTCGCAGCGAAGGCCGATGTCGAAGGCCAGAACGACGTCGCTGCGGTGTTCCGCTCGACTGCGGAAGGCGAAACCGGCCATGCCCACGGCCATCTCGAATATCTTGAGACGGTCGGCGATCCGGCCACCGGGCTGCCGATCGGCAAATCGCGCGACAACCTGAAGGCGGCCATCGCCGGGGAGACCCACGAGTACACCGACATGTATCCGGGCATGGCGAAGGCCGCGCGCCAGGAAGGTTTCGAGGAAATCGCCGACTGGTTTGAAACCCTCGCGAAAGCCGAACGCTCGCACGCCAATCGCTTCCAGAAGTCGCTCGACGCGCTGCAAGACTGAGAAAAGCGCAACGCTTGAGGGGTGAGGAGTGAGGCGCAACCTCGCTTCCGCCCCTTGTTTTTTTTGCCTAACGCCAAACGGTGACTGGTGACTGGTGATAAGAGCGGTGATTAGTGACTGGTGATTCGTGATTAGTAAGAGCGGATTTTGCCAGTCACCAGTCACCAGTCACGAGTCACGAATCACGAATTACGAGTTACGCCTCACCCTCTCATGACTGTTCGCGAAGGCAGTTTGGAAGCCCCGACCCGGCACGCGCTCGACTGGCAGGCGCCGGACTTCTACGACGCCGAAAAAGTATTCGCGGAGCTGCACCGCGTGTTCGACATCTGTCATGGCTGCCGCCGCTGCGTCAGTCTGTGCACGGCGTTTCCGCGCCTGTTCGACCTGATC
>JACPTJ010000466.1 GCA_016192835.1 Betaproteobacteria bacterium | reverse complement strand
TTTCTCGGCCCGGAAGAAAAAATCATCGACAAGCTGCTCTATACGATCCTCGGCCATCTCGGCAAGAAGGGATCACGCACCGCGCGCGGCGTAGTGTTGCAGGACTTTCTCAAGGGGCGCAGGACCGAGACCGAATTCCTGAACGGGCACATCGCGCGCAAGGGTCGCGAGGCTGGCATACCCACACCCGCCAACGACGCGGTGGTCGAACTTTGCAGGCGCATCGAACGTGGCGAACTGAAGCCCGATCGCTCCAACGTGGATATCGTAGCGCGCATGCTGGGTTGAAGCTGCGTCGCCATCGCCAGCGACCCGACGCGGAACAAGGGCAGGATTTCAGGGATGTATTTGTGCGCCCCGTAGTCCGGAAGCACCACGACGAGGGACCGCGTTTGCGGCACGCCGGAATTCCTAGCGCTGAGGATCGGGATCGAAGTTCGGCGGCGTGCCCTTGAGCGGTGGCATATCCCAGCCCCCGGAAGTGCGGCGGCGGACATCGGCCCGGACTCTGACGTCGAGCACCGTAGGCTTGCCGCTGGCAAGCGCTGCCCGGACTTGATCTCCGAGGTCGCCCGGCTGTTCGACGCGGACGCCCTGCGCCCCCATCGACTGCGCGAGCAATGCAAAGTCGGTCGTGAGAAGCTCCCCGCTGGGGGTCGAACGAAAGCGCGTCGCAAACTCGCGCTCCTTGCCAAAAAAACCAACCTGAAGGTCGCGGATCGATACATAGCCGCAGTTGTTCCAGACTATCCATACGACGGGCAGCTGGTACTCCACCGCGGTGGCGACGACGCTCGCGTGCATCAGGAACCCGCCGTCACCGACCACGGCAACCACGGGGCGCTCCGGCGCAGCCAATTGGGCGCCGAGGGCACCGCCGACACCGAAACCCATGGCCGCAAACCCTCCCGACTGCAACAAGCGCCCGGTTGCGGGGATCTTCCATTGCTGGACCATCCAGCTGTGGTGAGCGCCGATATCGGACAGCATGATCGCATTCGGAGGGACAGCACGCTGTAGTTCCGCGATCAAACGATCCGGATGGATGGGGCTCTCGGGCGAACCATTCGTGGTGCTCAGGGCGCTTTGCCATTCGGTTTTCCAGCGGTTTGCCGCTGCGAGCCATGGACTGTTTTCGGGGAGCGGTTTTGCCGAGCGCTTCCTGGCCGTCTCGATAAGCTGTCTGAGCACGAGCCTGATGTCACCGACGATCCCAACCGTGGGCGGATAATTTTTTCCCAGTTGGGCCGGATCCTGGTCAATGTGTATAAGTTTGGTCGGGGGAATGTTGTGCGTGGCGCCAGTGTTCCAGCCACTGCTGCGGTCGCCGAACCGCGTGCCCAGCGCGAGCAACACGTCGCAGCCGCGCGCCGCGCGATTGCCGGGGTATACGCCGTCGCGACCGGTTGGGCCCATGCAAAGAGGGTGTGTTTCATCGATAGCGCCCTTGCCTTGCGGCGTCGTCGCGACCGGGACGTTAAGGAGTTCGGCGAACTCACGCAGTTCGGTTCCCGCGCCGGCGAGCGTACAGCCATGACCGGCAAGAATCAGCGGCTGCCTGGCCGAGACGAACAGGTCGAGTGCGCGCGCGATCGCCTCCGGGTCGCCCTGGCTTTGCAGGGCAATGCCCGCGCGCCATTCGGCGGGGGATGGAACCTCGGCGGTCGCAGTCTCGACGAACACGTTGAAGGGTACGTCCAGATGTACGGGGCCCGTGCGGCCGGAGAGCATGGTCGCGTATGCCTGTCGCATCATGTCCGGCAGCATGTCCGCCCGGGTCGCCTGAAAGCTGCGCTTCACATAGGGGCGCATCGTGCTGACATAATCGGCCTGGTAGTGGTGGCCAAGTTCCTGGAAGGGTCCCTTGTTGAATTGCTGAGTCGGGATGTTGCCGGTGATTGCGAGCAGGGCGGAAGAGTCGAACAGCGCGCATGCAATCGCCATCTGGATGTTCACCGAGCCGGGGCCGCACGATGTGAATGTGGCCACCGGTTGTCCGCTGACGCGGAAAAAAGCATCCGCCATGAAACCCGCGATCTGCTCGTCGTGGGTCGAAACTGTCTTGATCCGGTCTTGACGGTCAAGCGCCGCGTCCATCAGTCCCACGTCGCCGTGCCCGCAGAGGCCGATGAGGTAGGGGACGCGTTCCTTGATCAGATAATCGACGATGATTTCGGCGCCCTTGAGGGTTTTCATTTGAATTCTCCGGTCATGATTATTGAAAATCGTGAAAGTGGATGACAAACTTTCCCCTCACCCTGGCCCTCTCCCCGCAAGCGGGGCGAGGGAACACTCCCTCTCCCGCCTGGGCGGGAGAGGGTTGGGGTGAGGGTGGGGCGTCTGCCAATGCGGCTATTCATGGGTGTCAGGCACTTTTACGATCATCAAGAGGTTGATTCATTCTGAAGTGGCCATCCGGAACTTACTCCGGCTTTATGCCGGCTCTGCGAACCACCTTTTGCCATTTAGCGATTTCACTTCGTATGAGCGCAGCAAACGCGGCGGCGGATTTATGTTCGACCTCCATTCCATGTTTGAGGAAGCGCTCTTTGGAATCTGCTTCATCGAGGACCGCGCGCAGTTCCGTGTCCAGGCGATTCACAATGGCGCGCGGTGTTTTGCCGGGAGCGAGCAGGCCGTACCAACCGGCCACCTCGTAGCCCGCAAGACCTGACTCGATGAATGTGGGCAGCTCAGGAGCCGTCGTGGCGCGCTTGGCAGTGGATACCGCCAGGGCTCTGAGCTTTCCACTGTGCACATGCGGCGCGACCGTAGCCATCGTGCCGAAGAATGTCGCTATCCTGCCTGCAAGCAAGGCAGGCATCAGGGCGCCACCTCCCTTGTAG
>JACPTJ010000449.1 GCA_016192835.1 Betaproteobacteria bacterium | reverse complement strand
CAATATGGGACAATATCCAGTTTCGCAACTTAAACGAACCCCCATTAATGGCCAACGCTGCTTTGCAACCCGAACTTGCCGGATCTCCCTCGGCGCCACCGGTCACATTTCCGGACAGCCCGTATCGCCTGCACCAGATGTACGAGCCGGCCGGCGATCAGCCTGAGGCGATCGCCAAGCTCGTGGAGGGCATGGAGGACGGGCTCGCCTACCAGACTTTGCTCGGCGTGACCGGATCGGGCAAGACCTACACCATGGCGAACGTGATCGCGCGCCTGGGCTGCCCGGCGATCATCCTGGCGCCGAACAAGACGCTCGCCGCACAGTTGTATTCCGAGATGCGCGGTTTTTTCCCGGAAAACGCGGTCGAGTATTTCGTCTCCTACTACGACTACTATCAGCCCGAAGCCTACGTGCCGTCGCGCGACCTCTACATCGAGAAAGATTCGAGCATCAACGAGCACATCGAGCAGATGCGGCTCTCGGCCACCAAGTCGCTGCTCGAACGTCGCGACACCGTCATCGTCGCCACGGTGTCGGCGATTTACGGCATCGGCAACCCGTCGGATTACCACAACATGATCCTGCATCTGCGCGAGAAGGAGAAAATGACGCAGCGCGATGCGATCCAGCGGCTGGCCGAAATGCAGTACGAGCGCAACGAGTTTGAATTCAAGCGCGGCACTTTCCGCGTGCGCGGCGACGTGCTCGACGTCTTTCCGGCGGAGAACTCGGAAACCGCGATCCGCGTCAGCCTGTTCGACGACGAGGTTGAAACGCTGGCGGTGTTCGACCCGCTGACCGGGCACATCCTGCAGCGCGTGCCGCGTTTCACCGTTTACCCTTCGAGCCACTACGTGACGCCGCGCGCAACCACCGTGCGGGCGATCGAAGCGATCAAGGAAGAGTTGCGCGAGCGCATCGAGTTTTTCCAGCGCGAGAACAAGCTGGTTGAGTGTCAGCGTATCGAACAGCGCACGCGCTTCGATCTCGAGATGTTGATCGAAATGGGATTCTGCAAGGGCATCGAGAATTACTCCCGGCATCTTTCGGGGCGGAAGGAGGGCGAGCCGCCGCCGACCCTCATCGATTACCTGCCGCCCGGCACGCTGATGTTCATCGATGAGAGCCACGTCACCATGCCGCAACTCGGCGGCATGTACCGCGGCGACCGTGCGCGCAAGGAAAACCTGGTCAACTACGGGTTCCGGCTGCCTTCGGCGCTCGACAACCGGCCGCTGCGGCTGGACGAGTTCGAGCGCCTGATGAAGCGCGCGGTGTTCGTCTCGGCCACGCCGGCCGAGTACGAGCGTGAGCACCAGGCGCAGGTGGTGGAGCAGGTGGTGCGGCCGACCGGGCTGGTCGACCCGCAGATCGAAGTGCGGCCGGCATCGACTCAGGTCGATGACCTGTTGTCGGAGATCAGCGAACGGGTGAAGGTCAAGGAGCGCGTGCTGGTGACCACCCTCACCAAGCGCATGGCGGAAGACCTGACGGACTATCTTGGCGAGCACGGCGTCAAGGTGCGCTACCTGCATTCCGACATCGACACGGTCGAGCGCGTCGAGATCATCCGCGATTTGCGGCTCGGCGAATTCGACGTGCTGGTCGGCATCAACCTGCTGCGCGAAGGACTCGATCTGCCGGAAGTGTCGCTGGTCGCGATCCTCGACGCCGACAAGGAAGGCTTCCTGCGCTCGGAGCGCTCGCTGATCCAGACCATCGGCCGCGCCGCGCGCCATATCAACGGCAAAGCCATCCTGTACGCCGATAAGGTCACCGATTCGATGCGGCGCGCGATCGGCGAGACCGAGCGCCGCCGTAACAAGCAGATCGCGTACAACAAGCAGCGCGGCATCATTCCCGTAGGCGTGGTGAAGGGAGTGCGCGATATGATCGAAGGGGTCTACGATGCCCAGGAAGCGCAGCAGCAACTGAAGGTGGCGCAGGCCGAGACCGCCTACGAGAGAATGAGCGAGAAAGACCTCGCGCGCGAAATCAAGCGCGTTGAAAAAAGCATGCTTGATGCCGCGAGAAACCTCGAATTCGAACGCGCCGCGGAGCTGCGCGACGAGCTGAAGCAGCTCAAGCAGCGCCTGTTTTTAGGGCTCGCTGCCTAGCGGCCTGTCGGACTTAACAGTCCGTGCAGGCTGCTAAAAGCAAAACCGGCTGACCCATCATAATAAACTCGAGGTTAGCTCAGCTTGACATCAAGACATCACCTAGATTATGCTTTGATGCATGAGAACCACCCTCACCCTCGACAAGGACGTGGCCGCCGCACTGGAACGGCAGCGCAAGGCGCGCAAGGCGAGCCTGAAGACGGTTGTGAACGAAGCGCTGCGGCAGGGTTTGGGCCAGATGGCGTCACCCGCACCGGCGCGCCGCGCGCCGCGTACGCGCGCGGTGTCTCTCGGGCGGTGTCTTGCGAGCAATATCGACAATGTCTCAGAGGCACTCGCCATAGCTGAGGGCGAATCGTTCCGGTGATACTGGTCGACGCCAACCTGCTGATCTACGCCCACGTCAGTACCTTTCCCCAGCACAAGCTCGCCCGTACATGGCTTGATGAACGCCTTAACGGCGTGGCGCCGGTCGGCTTGCCGTGGCCGAGCATACTGGCATTCCTGCGTCTGACCACCAATCCCAGGGTATTTGAACGGCCCGAGCCGATGCTGGACGCGTGGCAACAGGCGGTATCGTGGCTGCAGGCCGAGCGAGTATGGATCCCCCAGCCTACCGAACGCCATCAAGAGATTCTGGGTGAGCTTCTCGCGGCACCGGGATTACACGCGAACCTTGTACCGGACGCGCACCTCGCTGCGTTGGCCATCGAACACGGGCTGATCCTGTGCTCGACAGATGGAGACTTCGCCCGGTTCGCGGGATTGCGCTGGGAGAACCCGCTTGCCGGGCGATAAACCGTCAGCCCGCGGCAATTCGCTTCGGCTCCCGCTTATCCCGCACGGCGCTTGCGTTTGCCGCCGCCAAGCCCGGCCATTTTCCCGAGTACCGCGCCTACGGAACCGCTGTCCTGCTGGGCGTAGCCGGCGGCCATCGCAGCGGTGTAGAGAGGAGCGCAGGAGGCGAAAAGAGGCGTCGGGCAAGCGAGTTGCGTCGCGAACTCCGCGAT
>JACPTJ010000448.1 GCA_016192835.1 Betaproteobacteria bacterium | reverse complement strand
TGGATCGTTTTGTAATCAATGTGGAGCAGTCGGGCGGCGTGCGCCTTGTTGCCTTTGGTCAGTTCCAAAGCCTGCAAGAGAATCGCACACTCCACTTGAGTGGTCATTGGTCCGACCAACTCCTTGAGCGGTCGGCTGGCCCCAGACGCCAAGAGCGCCACAGGGTTCAAGAGCGAACACGCTCGGGGACCGCCGTTCAGGGGGCAACGCTGCTCCGGTTGGTCGGGCCCGAGACACGCCGATGGACTGCGGCGTCCGTCGAGCATCCCGAGCAATTCTGACGAGATCATCTCCTCGGGGTCATCGCAGAGCAACACCGCCCGCCGTAACTGGTTGCGCAATTCGCGAGCGTTGCCGGGCCAGTCATACCGCTGGATGAGCCCCCAGGCAGAGTCCGACAGGCCACCGACCTGCTTGCTCAACTCCCCGTTCGCATCGGCTATGAAACGATTGACCAGAAACGGAAGGTCCTCTTTTCGCTCACGCAATGGCGGGAGGCAGATCGTGAACTCCGCGAGCCGATGATAGAGGTCCCGGCGAAACACCTGCTGCCCCACCATGGCCGACAAATCCACATTGGTTGCCGCCACCACCCGAAAATCCACATCGCGCTCGTTCGTGCTCCCGATTCGGTGGATTTTCCGCTCCTCGAGAACCCTGAGCAGCTTCCCCTGCATCGCCAGGGGCAAGTTGCCGATTTCATCCAGAAAGATAGTTCCTTCGCCGGCCAACTCGAACGCCCCTGCCTTGGCGTGATGCGCCCCGGTGAATGCCCCTTTCTCATGCCCTAACAACTCGCTCTCGATCAGCGACTCCGGAATGGCGCCGCAGTCCACCGCCACGAACGGTTTGGCGGCTCGCGGGCTCGCGGCATGGATCGCTCGCGCCACCAGATCCTTCCCCGTCCCAGTCTCGCCCGTCACCAGGACCGAGAAATTCGTCGACGCCACTTGCTCCATCTCCCTCAAGATGTGCCGAACGGCCGGGCTCGTCCCCATCGAGTCCAACAGGGAGCCGGCCTGTCGCGGCAGATCGAGAACTTGCCGAAGCTGCCGCCGCATCGCCGTTTCCTCGAGGGCACGGCGCATGGTGAGGACGATATCCTCATTGATGAAGGGCTTGGCCACATAGTCGTAGGCCCCCGCCCGGATCGCGCGAACGGCATCCTGGGTCTTGCCGTAAGCGGTGACCATAATCACGGGCACCGTTTTATCGTGCGCTTTAGCCCGTGTAAGGACCTCGAAGCCGTCCATGTCCGGCAGACGGACATCAAGGAGCACCACGCCGGGCGCCTCTTGCCGGATGCGGGCCAGCGCCTCCTCCCCGCTCGCCGCCATCACCGGCTCGAACCCCGCGTGCTGGATGATATTGGACAGGGCCCAGCGGGCCTCCTCCAGATCATCCACAATGAGAACCTTGGCCGGAGCGGAAGGCGTCGATTCCATGGGTGCCTCCCTTTGTCGTCGTTGCGCGGTCAGTTCCGCATTCATCATTCCGCCTTTGCCTGCCTTTCCCGGAGTGAGGGGAGTAGATGCCTCGTCAGAATGTCCACATCCAGAAGCGGCTCCACCGAATGGGCCAGGCCCACAAACAGCAGCCCGATCTCACCGGCCGAGAGCGTGGCGGTGATCCGCTCTGCCATGAACCGATCCCGCTTGGAGAGAAGTTTTCGGCTTTGATCCTCCCGCTGGTTCTCATGGCCCTGCTCCCCGCCGCCTACCGCGCCTTGGTGAAACTGATACTCCTGAAGAAGCAGATCGGGGTCTTCGGTGCCCATCAGCCGGGCGCCTTGTTCCATGAGTTCGACGAGGAGCTGATGATTCCGGCCCCCTCGAGCGGCGACCTCCTTGACGATGTCCGCTTCCTTTCCGCAAAGGGGTAACCCGTCCTGATAAAGGCGGACGCTCGCATAGGGCAGTTCCAGCGCCGCGATCATCCGGCGAATCCCGCTCCAGACCTCGTCAATCGACTTGAGATGGTCGGTCCACTTCTTGTGGCCGTACCGGGTGACGTACTCCTGCTTGATCTGCTCAAGCAGCGACCCCATATCCTGTTCGGTATGAATAATCGGAATCACAATGAGCGTGCGCATAAGCCGGCCGGGACTACGGGATGCGAGTGTGTACGCGGACGGACGTCAGGCTTGCTTGCGCAAGATTTTTTTCCATACTGCGTTACCGAACCTTTGCTTGTTCTTGTTCATTCTTTGCGTCGGACTTCGCTACGCCCGCCTTTACAGGCTACTCTCATGCTGCTAGCGTTGCACCAATGGTGGAGTAAGGAGGCGGCGGCGGGTATCGGTGAAATCCCTATATTGGGCTGCGAAAAACCTTAGCAACCTGAGTGCCGGGTCGGGCCTTTCGTTGCACTGAGAGATCAGAGATCAGCAACAACTGCGCCATGCATATGGCGCTGGGACCCCACCAATTAGTCGCGAGTATAAACAGTGCGTTAAGGAGAAAGCGACCGCTGAAGGGAAGTTCAAGATGGCCGAATAGGGGAATCACTACTATGGAACGCACACCAGATGTGTGGAGCCTTGTCCTACGGGCGACACCGCATGGCCCGCGCTCAGGAGCTCGTCGTGGCGGAGCGGGCGCGTTGAACCGTTCATGATCGATTCTGCTGCTTGAGGCTCTTTATTGGGACAGCAGTCGGCGGTTTCCAGTCCCGAGTTACGAACCACGAGCCACGTACCACGAACCACCGCTTCTTAATTGTCTGTGCTCACCAGCCCGACGCGGATCGCGAAGCGCACCAACCCGGCGATATCGTGAATGCGGAGCCGTTCCATGATCTGGGTGCGGTGGGCTTCAACCGTTTTCACACTCAGACTGAGCCGGAAGCCGATGTCCTTAGTGCTGTGTCCCTCGGCGATCAATTGCAGGATTTCGCGTTGGCGCGGCGTCAGCACGCCGAGCGGACCCTCGACCGCGCCGGCATGCAGCATGTAGCTTTGCACCACCAGCCTGGAGATCTGCGGACTCAGGTAAACCTCACCGCGCATCACCGCGGTGATCGCCGTCTCGAGTTCGGGGACCGCCGCATCCTTGAGCAGGTAGCCCGCGGCGCCGGCCTTGAGCGCCTGCTGCACGTACTCTTCCGCGGCATGCATGGACAGAATGATCACGCCCACCTGGGGAAAGTCGCGCTTGATCTGCGCGGCCGCCTCCAACCCGTTCAGCGTTTTCATCGTGATGTCCATCAGCACGAGGTCCGGGTGGTGCGCCTTGATCATTTCGAGCACCTGAATGCCGTCGGCCGCCTCGGCCACCACCGTGACGCCGTCAAGCGACTCGCACAGCGTGCGGATACCCGCGCGCACCAGCGCGTGATCGTCGGCGAGCACGATGCGGATCGGGTTCATGCAGTGCTGGCCTGGGACTGCGCCGCAGACAGCGGAAATACCGCATGCAGCATGGTGCCCGCATTCGGCGCCGTGCTGATTTCGATGCGGCCGCCAGCGAGCGCCGCGCGCTCCTCCATGCTGAGCAGCCCGATGCTGCCGCCGCGCGCCGCGCGTACTCGGGTGGCGGAGTAATCGAAGCCTCTGCCGTCGTCGCTCACCGCGAGACACAGTGCCCCGCCGCCGGACGCAAGCTTGATCCTGACGTTCCTTGCGCCGGCGTGACGCACGATGTTGGTCAGTGCTTCCTGCGCGATGCGAAAGCAGGCGATTTCGATCTCCCGCGACATCCACGCCAGTGCATCGGGCGCGCTGAAATCCAGGACCACCCCGGCCGACGTGAGCTGCCGCTCGGCGTGCGCGCGCAGCGCGACAGCAAGCCCCAGTTCGTCCAGTTGTGGCGGCCGCAGATCGAGCACCAATGTCCGCACCTGTTCGAGCGCCCGGCCCGCGATCTGCACGCACTCTGCGATTGTCGAAGCGATCGGCACTGCGGCGGGCTGGCGCTCCATGACCTGCAAGTTGATTTTGAGCGCGGTCAACGTTTGCCCGAACTGGTCATGCAGCTCGCACGCGAGCAGCCGGCGTTCGTTTTCCTGGACCGAAAGCAGCTTGCGCGACAGGGTGCGCAGGTCGTCGGCGTTGTCGCGCACCTTCTGTTCGGCCGCTTTGCGGTCCGTTATCATTTCGAACACGGCAACAAAATATCCTGGTTCCGGACAGAAGGCGGAAATCGAAAACCATTCCTCCAACGGAGCAACATACGTCTCGAACACCTCCGGCTTGCCGGTCGAGGCGACCCGGCCATACCGCTCGATCAACTCTGGATTGGATTCGCGTATGCCGGGGATTACCTCGGTCACTTTTTTCCCGGCGACGTTCTTCAGCCCCGTCAATTGTTCGAAAGCGGGATTGACCTCGACATAAACCCAATCCCGGGGCCGGCCGTTCTCGAACAGCATCCTGCAATAGGCAAATCCTTCGAGCATATTGTCGAACAGGCTGCGATAACGCATCTCGCTCGCGCGCAGCGCGTTCTCGGCCTGCTTGCGCTCGGTGATGTCGCGAATCACGCCGACAAAGACCGGCTTGCCACGCATGATCATGTGGCTGCAGCTGAGTTCCACCGTAAATTCGTGCCCGTCGCGGTGCAGCCCGATCCTCTCGATGGAGCCCCGGTTCTGCGTCTTCACGCCGGTTTCAAGAAACCGCTTTACGGCCTGCTGATGGTGCTCGCGCAATGGCGCGGGCTGCAGGATGGCGATCGGCTTGCCCTCGACCTCGTCCGGCGCGTATCCGAATACATTCCTGATCGCGGGGTTTGCATACCTGATCCGGTTGTCGCCGTCCAGCAACACCACCGCATCGGTGGCGGTTTCGCAGATGAGACGGAATTTCTCTTCGCTCTCGGCGAGCGCCGCTTCCAGCCGGCACCGTTCATCGCGCGCGACTTTCAATTTCAGGGCTTGCGTCACCACCGGCCCCAGGCGCGCCATGCGGTCCTTGAGCAGAAAGTCGCTCGCTCCCAATTTGATCAGGCCCGCGGCCTCCTCATCGCCGATGACGCCAGACAATACGATGAACGGGATATCGAGGCGCCGTTCATCGAGCAACTCCAGGGCTCGCGGCACTGAAAACTGCGGCAGCCGGAAATCAGCAAGAATCACATCGGGGATTGCATTCAGGCCGGCAAGATAATCCGCCTCGGTTTCGACACGCTCCGCTTGCGAGGCAAACCCGTGGTCGGCAAGATTATCCAGCATCAACTCGGCGTCATCCGGCGAGTCCTCGACAATCAGTACACGAATCGGGATCGGCATGGTTATTCCAATATGAGGAGCTGATTCACGAGGATGATATGGCTTGCGCCGCTTGAAGTGAAAACATCGCGCGCACCGTAGTGCCCGCACCGGGAGCCGTGCTGATTTCGACGCGGCCATCGGCGAGCACCGCGCGCTCTTCCATGCTGAGCAGCCCGATACTGCCGCCGCCCACCGCGCGTCGGTGCGCCTCCGCCAGATCGAAACCCTTGCCGTCGTCGCGCACCGTAAGTTTTAGCCCATCGCCATCGACCGCAAGCTCGATCCAGACGTTGCGTGCGCCGGCGTGGCGCAGAATGTTGGTCAGCGCTTCCTGCGTAATGCGAAAGCAGACGATTTCGATCGCCGGCGGCGTTTTGGGTGGCACGGCGGGCGCGCTGAAGTGCAGAGCGAGATTGGCCGGCACCACCATCCGCTCGGCGTGCGTGCGTAGTGCGGCGGCCAGCCCCAGCTCATCCAACTGCGGTGGCCGCAGATCGAGCATCAACGTGCGCAGCTGCTGTAGCGCCGCGTCGGCGATCTGCGCGCATTCCGCGATTGTCGAAGCGACCGGCGCGGCGGCAGGCTGGCGCTCGATGACCTGCAGGTTGATCTTGAGCGCGGTCAACACCTGGCCGACCTGGTCGTGCAATTCGCGCGCGAGCCGCCTGCGCTCATCTTCCTGGACTTCGAGCAGCTTGCGCGAGACGGTCTGCAGCCGCGCCGTGTAGTTGCGCAAAATCCGCTCGGCTCGTTTGCGCTCGGAGATGTCGCGGAGTAACGACGCAGTGCCGATGACGCGGCCGGTGTGGTCCTTGATCTGGGATGTGCTGATCGCGACATCGACGCGGCGTCCATCCTTGGTGATGCGCACCGATTCATAGTTCGGCACCGGCTGGCCCGTACTGATCAGCTTGCGACGCTCAGCGATCTCTTGCCGCACCTCAGGCGGATAGATTTCAACCAGATCGCGGCCCATGACCTCCGCCGCGGTGTAGCCGAGGATGCGCTCGGCTGCGGCATTCCACGATATGATCGTGCGATCGAGCGTGCGGCCGATGATGGCGTCGCTGGAATGTTCGACGATCGCCGCGAGCTTCGCTTGCGTTTCCTCCGCCTGCTTGCGCCCGGTGATGTCGCGGAGTATGGCCGCGATGCCGATGATGCTGCCGCCGTTGTCCTTGATTGCGGAAACGCTTGCCGCGACGTCGACACGGCGTCCATCCTTGTGGATGCGCACTGTTTCGTATTCCGGTACCAGTTGACCTGCGTTGAGCAGCTTGCGATGCTCCGCAATCACTTGCCGCAACTCGAGCGGAAAGATTTCGACCGGATCGCGGCCGACGACTTCAGCCGCGGTATAGCCGAAAATGCGCTCGGCTGCGGCATTCCACGACGTAATTGTGCCGTCGATCGCGCGGCCGATGATGGCGTCGTTGGAATATTCGACGATCGCCGCAAGCCTCGCCTGTACTTCGGTGGCCCTGCTGCGTTCGATCATCCGCGCAAACTGGCTGGCGACGCTATCGACTGCTTCCATGAGTAAAGCGTCGGGCTGCCGCGTTTCGGTGGCAAAGAATTCAAGGAAAGCAGCGACCTCCCCCGCGACAATGACCGGGAACGCGAACGCCGCCTTGAGCCCGGCTCCGGCCGCCATTGCGAGGCGAGTGAGCCTGGCCGTGTCAAGCGCCGTCAAGTCCGGCAGCCATACCGGGCACCGGTCGCGCAATACCCGGTGACTAAATACACTGTACCCACCAGTGAACTCATAATGATCTGAGTAGCGCATGAACGCGTCAAAGCGAGCTGGTTCCATGCAAAACCATTGCGAATGCTCTGGTTTGGATCGCAGTTCCGCCGTTTGGAATGAGGCGACGCGGCCCAGTACCCAGTCGCCATTTTCGCAGATGCGCCTCAGGCAGATTTCCATTGCCGCTTCCGGAGACACGGCCTCGTTAGCCGCTCGCGCCAGTTGTTCCAGCAGCAGTACTATTTCCGTTTTATGCTGCAGTTCGCGCTCGGTTCGTTTGCGGTCGGAGATGTCGCGGAATATGGCCGCGGTACCGATGATGCTGCCGCTGTGGTCCTTGATGGGAGATCCACTGACCTCCATCTCGATGCGCCGCCCATCTTTGGCAATGCGCACCGTTTTGCCGTTGTCCCCCGGCTGGCCCGCCAGAAGCAGCTTGCGCCGCTCAGCGATTTCCGGACGCAACTCGGGCGGCTGGATTTCAGTCAGCTCGCGGCCGATGGCTTCAGCCGCCGTATAGCCGAGGATGCGCTCGGCTGCGGCGTTCCACGCGGTGATCGTGCCGTCGAGCGCGCGGCCGATGATGGCGTCGTTGGAATGTTCCACAATCGCCGCGAGCCTTGCTTGCGTTTCCTCCGCGCGCTTGCGCTCGGCAATGTCGCGCTGCAGTCCGCGATAGGCCTGCTCCAACTGCCGCATTTTGTCTTCCAGCTTGCGGGCCAGCAACTCGTTGTGCCGCTTGAGATAAACAGTTTTCTCCGCCACATCCGGAGGTACGGCCGCCGGACCACCGCGCTTGCGCATTTCCAGGACCTCCCGGATGACTTTGACCAGGTCTTCAGGGTTCCCCGTGTTGACAACGAACCGCTCGGCGCCAAGCTCGAGCGCGAACTGCCGGTTCCGGCCGTCGGGGTCCCGGTGTAACAGATGAGCGGGATCCGTTTCAGGCGCTCGTCGCGCTTCCATTCCCAACACAACGAGAACCCGTCCATCACCGGCATCAGGATGTCCGTGATGACCAGGTCAGGCGGACTCCGCCGCGCTTTTTGCAGCGCCTCGGCCCCATTGCCGGCCGTGGCGACCCGGTAGCCCTGATTTTTCAGGATTTCCTGCAGCAGGAAGCGATTGGTCCGGTGGTCGTCGACGACGAGAATCATGGCAGGGAGCCCGCGCCCGGGCCCCGGGTCACCGGGATGTTGCCCATCCCCGCCGTGCAATTGCCCGCGACAATTGGCCGAACTCGTGCGCATGTGACCCACCTCAACTTTCTGTATCAGTTGGAGTGAAAAAAATAAGGATTCAGCCGGATTACATCGGTGGAGGCAGCCTGCTTGGCTTGCAGCAGGGACAGAAACTCGGCCGCCGGCAGAGGCCTGCTGAAGTGGTTACCCTGGTATTCGTCGCAGCCCAGCCCGGCGAGATAGCTCAGCTGCTGGCCGGTTTCGACGCCCTCTGCGATGGTTTTCAGATTCAGGCTCCCCGCCAGCGCGATGACCGCGCGCACGATCGCCGCGTCGTCGGCGTTCTGATGCAGTTCGCGCACGAACGACTGGTCGACTTTGAGCTTGTGCACCGGAAAGCGCTTCAGGTACGACAGGCTCGAATAGCCGGTGCCAAAGTCATCCACCGAGAGAATCACGCCGATGTCATCCAGTTGCTGCAGCGTGGCAATGGTCTGCTCGGGGCGGTGCATGATCATGCTCTCGGTGATTTCGAGCTCGAGATACTCCGGCGCCAATCCGGTATCCGCGAGCGTGCGCTTGATGGTTTCGACCAGATCATTCTGACGGAACTGGCGCGCCGACAAATTGACCGCCACTGCGATCGGGTGGCCCTGGCTGCGCCATGCGCTGGCCTGCGCGCACGCCTGTTGCAGCACCCATTCGCCGATCGGCACGATCAACCCGATGTCTTCCGCCAGCGGGATAAAATCAGCCGGCGAAACCAGCCCGAGTTCCGGATTGCGCCAGCGCACCAGCGCTTCCGCACCCGCGACGGCGCCGGTCGCGATATTCACCTTCGGCTGAAAATCGAGCTGCAGCTCGTCGCGTTCGAGCGCGCGCCGCAACTTGCTTTCCGTGCCGAGGCTCGCGCCGCGGCGTTGATTCTGCTGGGGGACGTAGAGTTGCACGGTGTTGCGGCCTTCCTGTTTGGCCTGGTACATCGCGAGCTCGGCGCTCTCGATTAATTTATCCACGCCGTCGGCATCGGCAGGACAAAGGGCGACGCCGATACTGGCGGTGACGAAGATTTCCTGGCCATCGAGCATGAGTGGCTCGGCCACCGCATCCACGATCTCCTCGGCGACGCGCGTCGCGTGCACCGTGTCGGCGACGCTTTCGAGTATTACCACGAACTCGTCTCCACCGAGCCGGGCGATGGTGTCTACCTCGCGCAGCCGCTCGCGCAGCCGTGCCGTAACTACCTGCAGCACTTTGTCACCGGCACTGTGGCCGAACATCTCATTGACCTGTTTGAAACGATCGAGGTCGAGCAGCAACAGTGCCGTCATTGCATCGAGACGCTTGTCGCGCGCAATCGCGAGCGTCAGCCGGTCGTTGAACAGCCGGCGGTTGGGCAGCCCGGTCACGATGTCGTACTGCGCCAGATACTCGATGCGCTTCTGCGAATGCTTGCGCTCGGTGATGTCGGTCAGGGTGCCGTCAATGCGCTGCAGCCGGCGCCCGGCATTGCGCACCACGTGCGCGCGGTTCTCCACCACGCGCACCGCGCCGTTGGCAAGCACGATCCTGAATTCGTGGGTCAGTTGGCCGCCC
>JACPTJ010000447.1 GCA_016192835.1 Betaproteobacteria bacterium | reverse complement strand
GGTCGATAGGCAGTGGGAAAGGCGCTTGTTATAATTTCGTTTGATCACTACCACATCCGGTGGCCGCAATGGGCTTTCTCGCTCGCATGAGCCTCACCCGATATCTGTTGGTCGGCGGGTTTGCCGTGCTGCTGGTCGGGATGCTAGTCATGGGCACTTGGATCAGCAGTGCGATCGAGAGAAGAGTGATCTATCACGAAGGCGAGCTCTTCGCCCTGTACGTGGATAGCGTCATCTCTGACCACGTGCGGTCACTCGCCAGCGGTGCGTCGCTGAGCGACGCCGACATGATCGCGCTCGACGAGCTGCTTTACCGAACCAGGCTCGGGGAGCGCATTGTGGCATTCAAGATGTGGTCACCCGACGGCCGCGTCATCTACAGCACTGATCTCACCGAAATCGGTGCGCAGTCTGAGATAAAGCCCGCCATTGCCGCCGCGTTTCGCGGTGAAACGCAATCGCAAATGTCCACGCTGAGCGACGGAAAACGCGAGCCCGGCGGCGCGCAACGGCCCCAGCTCATCGAAATCTTCGCGCCGGTATACCACCCGAAAACCCGGTCGATCCTGGCGGTCTCGCAGATCTATCAGACGACCGATGTCCTGGCGCAGGCCGTCGGCACGGCTCGGCTGGAAAGCTGGGCGGTGGTAGTCGCGGCAACGACGGCCATGTATCTGCTGCTTGCCGCCCTGATCAGGCGCGCGAGCAAGACCATCACCACCCAGCAGCAGCAACTGCAGGAGAAGGTTTCCCAGCTCACGATCCTGTTGGCGCAGAACGAATATCTTCACGAGCGCGTGGCCCGCGCCGCAGAACGCACGACGGCGCTCAACGAACGCTTCCTGCGCCGCATTGCGGTCGATCTGCACGACGGCCCGGGCCAGGGGCTTGCCCTTGCCGTGATGCGTATGGAAACATTGGCCGAAGTGTGCAGCGAGTGCCAAGCCGCGATCGGCAGGGAGCGCACGGTGGCCGAGGAATTCAGGCAACTTCAGCAGGCGCTGCAGTCGGCGCTGGAAGACATGCGGTCGATTTCCAAGGGGCTGCATCTGCCCGATATCGAGCAACTGTCCCCGGCCGACATCGCGCGGCGTGTGGTGCGCGATTACGAGCGGACCTCGGGCGTGGGCGTCGAGCTGACGATCAATGGCGTGCCCGAGGACGCGCCGCTGCCGGTTAAGATCACCTTGTTTCGTCTGCTGCAGGAGTCGTTGGCCAATGGGTTCCGGCATGGCGGCGCAGTGAGCCAGCGGATCATGCTGCACACTTTGGACAGCCAGTTGCAGGTTGAAGTGCGCGACGACGGAAAGGGGTTCGATCCGAAGGCCGCGGAAAGCGAAGGCCACCTGGGCCTCGAAGGCATGCGAGAGCGCGTCGAGATCCTGGGGGGGACGTTTGCCGTATGGAGCACTGCCGGTCAGGGCACGTTGGTCCGGGCCGCCCTGCCGTTGACGGGCGCGGTGACGGCCCATGGCTGAACCGATCCGCATCGTGATCGCCGACGATCACCCGCTGTTCCGCGAGGGCGTTTTCCATTCGCTCTCCTCGGAGCCCGATCTCGCCGTCGTGGGGCAGGCGGAGAGCGGCGAGGAAGCGCTGCGCCTCGCCGTCGAGCTCCTACCCGATGTTGTTCTGCTCGACATCGGCATGCCCGGCTGGGGAGGGCTGGCAACGGTGGAGAAATTGTCGCGAGCCTGTCCGGTAGCGAAGGTCGTGATGCTGACCGTTTTCGATGATGAAGACAAGTTGATCGCCGCGTTCAGAGGCGGCGCACGAGGCTACGTGCTGAAGGGCCTGCCGGCGCGCGATCTGGCCCATATCGTGCGCCTGGTAGCCGCGGGGGAGGAATACGTTTCGCCCAAGCTCGCCGCCACCATGCTGCGCGAGCTGACAGGGAAGCGGCCTCAGGACCCGCTGAGCGAACTCTCGGAGCGCGAGCGTGAAATCCTGAGCCTGGTGGCCGAAGGCCTGACCAATCGCGAGATCGCGGAGCGCGTGCATCTCGCGGAGAAAACGGTCAAGCACCACATGACAAACATACTCGGCAAGCTGCGCGTGCGAAGCCGCGTCGAAGCCGCCTTGCTTGCTAGTCGTCAGAAGCCGCAAAAATAGTGTCATTACGCTTGAGGTCGTGCAGTGAACTATCAAATGGACAGGGGCCGGCGTTTCTCTTTTACCAACATACCGAAGCATCTGATGACGCTACTCGCTTGTTTCACCGTCGTGCCGATCGTAGCGCAAGCTGCGAGTGCTCAAGGTACCGAACGCGGAGGCAAGGAAGTCGTGGAAGCAGTGTGCGCGGCCTGCCACAGGACCGGCGCGAATGGCGCGCCGAGGATCGGCGACGAAAGAGCGTGGGTGCAGCTGGCGTCTCAGGGTCTCACCAGCCTTACTGCAATTGCGCTCAAGGGCATCCGGAAAATGCCGCCGCACGGCGGTAATCCCGATCTCAGCGACACCGAAATCGAGCGTGCGATTACCTACATGGTCAACCGGTCGGGCGGCCGCTGGATCGAGCCGATCAGCAAGTCCACCCCCGCTGTACAGCGCAGTGGCGCGCAGATCGTGCAGGCACACTGCGCCAAGTGCCACCAAACCGGCGCAGGGGGCGCGCCCAAGATCGGCGATCGGGCTGCCTGGATCCCGCGGCTCAAGCAAGGATTCGAGTTCGCAGTCCGTTCCGCGATCAAGGGACACGGACCGATGCCTTCCCGTGGTGGCGTGGCCGACCTCACCGATCCTGAAATTCGAGCCGCGATCACCTATATGATCAACGGCCGCACCACCACGGCGACAAGACCGTCGGTCGCCCTCACTGCGGGACCCGACCCCAATCATCAGATCATCGACGGGATTGAAATATATCTCGGTATCGTGTCAGCCGAATCGATACGCGAAGAGCATCCGAAGACCGATGCAGAAAGCCTGATGCACGGCGGCATTCCGAAGGGCAAGGACTATTACCATGTCAATGTCTCGCTGTTCGACGCAAAGACCACGGCCGTCATCACCGATGCACAAGTCGAAGCGAGGGTCTCCGATTCCGACGGGCGCGGAGAAACGAAGAAGCTCGAGATCATGGGGATCAGCAACACGATAAGCTACGGCAACTATTTCCGGATACCACGTAATGCGTCTTACGCCGTTACCGTGCAGGTCCGCAAGCCGGACGCATCCCGGGCGAGCCAGGTCAAATTCGATTTCAATAGCTGATCGACTTGTGAATCGTTACGTCTGGGGCGCGCCTGATCAAGAAGGTATATGAAGTGGATCCAATGGAATGTCCGCGCGGCAAGGGGCCGCTGCGGGTGATCGCGCTTATCAACGATGCCGGCGTTGTGCAACGAATCCTGAAACACCTGGGTCTTTGGGCCCCGGGCAGAACGAACGCGCGCCGCCCGCGGGTATCGAAGCGGCGCTTCCCGCCGATAATGTGCTGAGCTACCATCCGGTGCCCGACATCGGCTGACCCGCGGGGCGAGAGGGTGGATGCCTTTGCGTTTAATCGCCGTTTTTGGGATAGTTGATCGTTATAGCAGGCGGGGCCTGACGCGCCTATGGACCAACGGCCGGCGTTCAGGGGCCGAACGTCCTAACCGATTCGTGACCATCGGCCATTGTCCCGCCGCCTTGTCTTTTGCACAATTGATCCGCTGTGACGGTTCATTATTGACAATTACGAAACCGGATGACAGTCCGGTTTCGCTCGATGCCCCCCTCGCCCTCCGGGAGAGGGGTTGGGGGTGAGGGATCGAGCGGCGTAACGAAGTTATGTAATGCTCGATAATCTGACCTGAAGGGATGGAGCATGTCCAATTTGTCGCGCAAAGCGCTTGGGTGCATTGCCCTGCTGCCGACCGCTGCCTGGGCTTTCCAGCCGCTGGTGACCGACGATACCGGCACGCAAGGCGCGGGCGGCAACCAGATCGAGGTGGCATACAACCGCACCGTCGCGGAGTCGCCCGGCACGAAGGACACTACGCATGAGGTGCCGCTGGTATTTACGCGCGGGGTCAGTGATGCGCTTGATCTTTATGGCGGCCTCAGCAATCAGAGAATCGAGCCGACCGCGCCGGCGACGGTGGAGCACGGCTGGAGCAACACGTTCTTCGGCGCCAAATGGCGTTTTTACGACGACGAGGCGAGCAAACTGAGCTTTGGCCTGAAGCCGGAGATCCAGTTTCCCGTCTCCAGGGACAATGAGGCGCGCGGGCTGGGCACGGCACGGACCTCTTACAGCGTCAGCTTGCTGATGACGCAGGAGACCGGTTTTGGCGCCGTGCACGCAAACCTGGTAGCCGCTCGGGTCAATTATGCCGACGATGCGCTTAATGCGGCTGAGCGGCGCACTCTGTATCGGCTGTCGGTGGCGCCGGTATGGGATGTGGCCGAAGGCTGGAAGCTGGCGCTCGACGCCGGCGTCATGACTAATCCGGACCCGGCCGCCAGGGCGCGCATGGGATACGTCGAGTTCGGCGCCATCTATTCGTTCAGCAAGGATCTCGACTTCGCTTTCGGCGTCGTGCGCGAGATCATGGATGGCGACACCCGCACCACACAGGCGACGGCCGGTCTCACTTGGCGGTTCCGGTAGGCTTTTTACCTGTTTTTTTGTGGTTCATTGTTCAACATGGAGGTTGAAAATGTTACGAGTTATCTTGGCGTTGTTTCTGGTTGCTGGTGTTTCGGTTGCGTCGTGGGCGGAAGATATCACTTATCGCAAACACATCCGCCCACTGTGGGAGCAGAAATGCTCTGGGTGTCATGGGGCGGGTTCCCCCTATCTGGGCGACTTCGATGAGAACAAGAAAAAATTCGAGGCCGCGTTCAAGGGGCCGCGAATGGATACCTACGCCGATCTGATTTTTTTCGTCGGCTGGCCTGATACCGGCGCCGTCATGAGAAGGCTCGATGACGGCAAAGGCGCGGGGGGCGGCAAGCCGGGCAACATGTACCAATACCTCGGCGGCACGGAGGACGAGCGCCAGAAGAACCTGAATCTTTTCAAGGAGTGGATAGGCAAGGATGGCTGGAAGCTCAACCGCTGGGAAGCGCGCGGCAAAGTGCCGGCTATCACCAAGGAAGACGTGGACAAGATGAAAGTAAAATACTAGCTTTCCGCCACAGCGGGAACGTGGCGAAGGCCTTTCTTGGAAAGGCTCACAAGGCCGGATGGCGCAATCCGTCCGGGCTTTTTGCTGCTGCCGCGTACAACATCGGCACTTTTGCGTTACCTTGCACCTTATGGG